>DASPSB010000181.1:0-5707 GCA_035624135.1 Candidatus Acidiferrales bacterium
TAGGCGCCGCCTACGTGTTGGAGGGCGGTCTGCGGCGGGCCGGCAACCGCCTGCGCATCACGGCGCGGCTGGTGGAGACGGCCACGGCCCGCTCCGTCTGGGCGGAACGGTATGACCGCCAGATGGAGGATGTATTTGCCATCCAGGACGAAATCGCGCAGAGCATCGCCAGGGCGCTGAAGCTCATGCTCACTGACCAGGAAAAGCGCGCCATGGAGAAGGCACCCACAAGCGACGTCCAGGCCTACGACTATTACCTGCGCGGCCGCCAGTTTTTCTACCAATTCCGGAGCAAGGCGTTCGAATTCGCGCGCCAGATGTTTGCGCGCGCCATCGTGATTGATCCGAAGTACGCGCGCGCGTACTGCGGCGTTGCCGATTGCTGTTCGTTCCTGCACATGTATTTCGAGCCGGGCGAAGCCAATCTGCGCGAAGCCGAAACGGCCAGCCGCAGGGCGCTGGACCTCGATCCCGAACTGGCCGAAGCTCATGCCTCGCGCGGCCTGGCCGTGCTGCTCTCCAAGAAGTACGAGGAAGCGGAAACGGAGTTTCTCACCGCCGTCCGGCTGAACCCCAAGCTATTCGAGGCTTACTTCTTTCACGCGCGCGCGTGTTTCGGGCAAGGAAAGCTCGAAGAAGCGGCTACGCTTTTTGAAAAAGCCTCGCAGGTGAATCCGGAAGATTTTCAGTGCCTGGTCATGCTGGGGCAGGTGTATACGAGCCTGGGACGCAAAGTGGAGGCGGTCACTGCCCGCCAGCGCGCTCTCGGCATCATTGAAAAACAGCTCGAATTCCATCCCGACAACGCGCGCGCTCTCTATATGGGTTCCAGTGCGCTCGCGGACCTGGGCCAGCGCGAGCGCGGGCTGGAATGGGCGCACATGGCGCTGGCCATCGACCCGGAGGATCCTTCGATTCTCTACAACGTGGCCTGCTCGTTCGCCATCCTGGGCGAGACCGAACAGGCCATCGAATGCCTGGAAAAATGCATGGCCCGGAACGAATGGTTCAAGGATTGGGCGGAACATGATTCCGACCTGGACTCGGTTCGCAGCAGCCCGCGCTTCCAGGCGCTGCTTAAAGCTATCTAGTCGGCCGCTCCGTAACCGGCTTTCCGCTTGCTGGCGGCAGGGGCGTCTTCGCTCCGCCGCGTGATTCTCCTGCGACGAGCTGGTCGATGCTGCTGTACGCGTAGATTGTCGGTGCCTTGTCCTGCATCAGCCCGCCGGTGTCGGCCGTAGGCCCGTAGTTGCTGTGGAGCGAACGGCCGAGCATGCGCAGGATGGCCATCTGCTGCCCGCGATGATGCGAGCTATGCGTCAGGCGGCGCGTCATCACCCAGGCGCGCGTGCGCTTTGCGTCGAAAAACGAGGTCTCGCCCTCCCACCACGCTTCGTCCTTGCGTTGCAATTCTGCGAGCCGTTTCCCGCTGTCCTCGGCATAGCGCTTAATGAATTCGAGGCGGGTTTCGGCCGGCGGCAGTGGAGGAGCGCCTACGTCAATGCCGAGCATGTTCTTGAACCACAGATTTTCGCTCACGCACTGGTGCACCATCTGTTCGTGCACACTCCGGCCACGCGCGTCGGCGGCGTTGGGCCGCACCTCGAGATCCTCATCGCGAAACTCACTCCACACGCTCAGGATTTTGATGCGTTCGGTTGCGTAGGTTTCGATCAGGAAGTCGTATCGCATAAGCGCACTCCTCGACGGGCGACGATGCATGCTTGCATTGCTCGGGCAGGAGCGTCAACATTGGGCGCAGCGTACACTTCCGTAGCGGTTTTCCGGGAGCCGGGGATCTGTTCTCACCATGACGTATCTGGCAGACGCCGATTTCTCTGACGAGACGCCAGGCAAGGTCCGCTTCGCGACGGGATCGGCTAAGCTGGGAGTGTTCTTCCTGTTTTTTTCCGCGCTTATTCTCTGGGCCCTCCAGCGGCCGGAGAACCAGCGGTCCATGGATTCGCTCTGGAAGTGGGGCGCCTGGTTTACGGTGGCGCTCTTCCTCGCGGCCGGGGTCGCCATGGTTCTGCGGCGTCACGAACTGGAAATTGACACGGAAGCGCGAACCTTCCAGCGGCGCGTGGGGTATTGGCCGGCGGCAAACCGGGAGTTCGGCGTCCTGGGGTCTGACGCAAGCGTCATCCTGACCAGGAGGCTTTGGAGCGACGCGGACGGCCCCACAACCGTCGAAGTCTGGGTGACCTCTATCTCATTGACTGCCGCGAATCCACCAATCAGCGTGCTGATCACGAGCGACGAAATCGCTTCGCGCCGTGCGTTGGCCTATCTTGCCCGCACGCTGCGGCTGCCCATGGTTGACCGCACGGGAAAAACGCAAGCGACCTTATCGTGGAAGGATCTCCCGCCTCCCTTGGACTTGACCGCGCGCTCTGGGAAGGAATTGTGGTCGTACGCACATTCAGGCAAGGGATACAAGCCACCGGTATTCCACTTCGGCAAGAAGGCTCAAGCGAAGACGAAGAATCCGGCAGAGAAACCTTGACAGCCGGCGCTCACGCCGAAGCATTACGCGAACTCGGCTGAGGGCCCGGGCAGGCCGCGCCGTATTCCAACCAGGCGGATCGAATCCCGTCGTGAAATAATCTGGATATGAATCGCCGCCTGACGATCGCCCTGCTCGCCCTCCTGCTCACGGCCACTGCTTCCGCCGGCCAGGATGAGACCGATCGGCTTTCCTTTTACATCGACACACAGTTCCAGGCCACGATCGGCGAGCTGCCCCGGCTGGCTTGGTTTCTGCCCGACGGTGCGGTCGCAGCACAGAACACGTCCTCAGATATTTTTCTGTACACACGGTCGAAGAAGGCCCAACCGGCGCACCTGCGCGACACGCTGTCGCAAATCGAAGCTGCCGCGCTCCGGCCCAAGCAGCACGTGGCCTGCGATCTGGCGCCCAGCGGAGAACAATCCGTGGTCTCGATTTACACGACGCTGGCGCGTCCCACCGGCACTAACCCGCAAGTCCTCGCCACCAGCAAAGCATTGCCGGATCTCGAAGCGGGCTTCGAGCAGGCTCCTCTCCGCGGGCGCGCGGAATCCGAAGTGTGGAGGGAAATGCACCCTATGGATGCGGATCAGCCCCGGCTGTCTTCCGTCATCCGGCGCAAGGGGACCGAGTTCTTCTATTCTTTGGCGGCGCTTTACAGCGGGCCGCAAAAAGAAGTCACGCGGACCGGACTGTTCCTGCACGAGCCGAACGGAAAAATCCTGGCTGCCCATGTGGAAGAAATTCGCGGCAACTGGTGTGACGGCTGCGCGATGCCCACGTTCGCGGACGGAATTGAGCGCATCTATGCGGTCGAAAACATGTTTACAGCGCCCGTGTTCGCCTATCCCGTGCTGATGCTCGACACGAGTACCGTCGAAGGCCGCTCGATTGAGCTGGTGACCTTCACGCCCTCGCGCGAGTACAGCCGCCACATGTTCTACGAGTACGTGGCTGGGTGCTTCAATTGAACCAGTGTGGTGGTAATCAGCCACCCGCGGGAGTAACACAGGGCTGCGCGCGATGGGTGCAGAATAGGGTTACTGATCAGAGCGAGCCGCGGCGAGTTCTTTGATCGCTGCCGCGCGGGGCAGCTGCGGGAGCCGGCATCGCAGTAGGACGCTGCTCTGCCGGACGCGATTTGGCATCGGCGGTATTCGGGGTTGCTGTGGCGTTGACTGCCCGGCCGCCGGGCGCCTGCGCGACCTGGGCGAACGCGCCCAGCGCAGGACCGCCCGCGGGAACCAGTGCGCCGCCGGACTCGCGGAAGAAGCGCAACCGCTGATTGCCGGGATCGTTATTCACGGTCAGCACGTCGCCAAACTGGATCTGGCCGGTGGCCAGCAGGTTCGCCAGCGGATACACCAGGTACTTCTCGATGGCGCGCTTCAGATGACGAGCGCCGTACTTGATGTCTGTGCCTTCGCAGAGCAGGAATTCGCGGGCATCCGTCTCAATATGAAACACGAACTGGCTCCGCGCTGTCTCAAGAACGCGCTGCTGCACCATGTCCAGTTCGATATCCAGCACCTGCTCGAGCTGGTCCCGGCGCAGCGGGTGGAACACAACCACCTTGTCGATCCGGTTCATGAATTCCGGCGAGAACTTTTTCTTCGCGGACTGGGTGGCCGTGCGGTTGATTTTCTGGTCCATCCGCTCTTCTTTTTCCATGGGCTGCACGAAGCCCATCTTGCCGGTCATCAGCTCGCTGATTTCCGTGCCGCCCAGGTTCGAGGTCATAAAGATGACGCACTGGGAGAGGTCCACGCGGCGGTTGTCGCCCAGCGTCAGCGTGGCCTTGTCCAGGATGCCGAGCAGGAGCTGCCAGAGCGCATCGGAGGCCTTTTCGATTTCATCGAAGAGCACGAAGCTCAGCTTCAATTCTTCGGTGTGATATTTCGCCAGCTCTTCCTGGGTAATCAGCGGATGGGTTTCGCGATGGCCGAGATACCCTGGCGGTGAACCAACCAGCTTGGCGATTTCATGTGAGTGCTGGAATTCGGCGCAATCTACTTTGATGAAGGCGCGCGGATCGCCGAAGAGCGTCTGCGCGGCCACTTCCACGATGCGCGTTTTCCCGGAGCCCGTCGGGCCCAGGAACAGAAGATTCGCTACCGGCCGGCCGGTCGGATTCAGGCCCGCGCGAAACACCTGGTAGGCGTCCACGACGGCTGCGAGCGCTTCCTGCTGGCCGACAATGCGGCCCTTCAGCGCAGCTTCAAAGTTTTGCGTTTCCGGGCTGCGGCGGCTGGGATCGAGTTCTTGTGTCGGCTGCATGAAACTTTCTCCGGCTAATCACTTGCGGCTGGGCGCCGGGTGGGTCCGCTTGCTGCGCGGGCCAGTACCGTGGGCCTGCGCTCAAACTGGTGCAATTTCGATTCCAATGCTGAATTCAGCGTGCGCAGCAGGTTAAACACTTCGCGCACGATAGCCGGGGGATGCGCCATCTGCAGCAGCGTGGGTGAAAGTTCCCCCAAATCGGCAACCAGGGCGTGCAGTTGATTCAGCAGCCGGTCCAGGCTTCCGGATTCCGGCTGGTAGAGTTCCATGGCGTGGGCCGTGCGTTCCTGCAGGCGCGGCCAATCCAAATCGAGGAAGGGATGCTGGCGGGAAACGTCGCGCATCACGTCGTCGGTAATGCGCGGCCGGGGACCCAGGCAGGCCAGGTGCAGTTGCCTCACTTTTCCGCGCTGGCGCACGTTGTGCACCAGGTAGTAGGCATTGCCCTTGCGCCTTACGAATGCCACTTTCGTGCTCCCTTTCTGCGGAGCTGGGTACGCCGCTTACGTGTCGTAGTGTGCCGGCGTTCCACTACGGGGGCAATGGCCCGTAAGTACCACCCAAAATCCAACCATCGGACAGGCTGTCCCTTTCGTACTCGTTTCCGGGGCAGAAGGAACTGCCCGTAAAGCCGCATTTTGGCCGGATGTTTCAGCTACTCACTGAGGAATCTGCATCGCTGCGGTATCCTCTTATCTTCCTTTTTCCGGAGGCAGGCCGTGTCCTGGGCTTCCGTCTATCGCTGGGTCAGGCGCATCCCGCGTGGGCGCGTGGTGTCCTATGGCCAGCTCGCGCGTGCGCTTCATCTGCCGGGCGGCGCGCGCACCGCGGGCCGCGCCATGGCGGCTTGCCCCAAAGGCATCCCCTGGCAGCGCGTGCTCGGCGCTGGCGGCCGCATCCTGATTCGCGAACCGTACG
>DASPSB010000396.1:0-4782 GCA_035624135.1 Candidatus Acidiferrales bacterium
AGTAGGCGTGCTCCCACACGTCCACGCCCATCACCGGTTTCCCTCCGGTCATGATCGGGCAATCCTGGTTCGCCGTGGAATCAATCACCAGCTTTCCATCCTTCACAAACAGCCACGACCAGCCGGACCCGAACCGCTTCATCCCCGCGTCGTTGATCTTCGCCTTGAAGCCGGCAAAATCGCCGAACGCCGCTTTGATTGCGTCGGCTACCGGGCCCCGCGGGTCGCCCCCGCCGCCCTTCTTCATGATTTTCCAGAACATCGAGTGGTTCCAGTGCCCGCCGCCGTTGTTGCGCACGGCGGTGCGAATCGCTTCCGGCACCGCGTCCAGATTGCCGATGAGCGCCTCGAGCGATTTCGACGCCTGATCCGGCGCGCTTTCCAGCGCCTTGTTCAGGTTCGTCACGTAGGCGCCGTGATGCTTGTCGTGATGAATCTCCATCGTCTTCGCGTCAATGTACGGCTCGAGCGCGTCAAACGCGTACGGCAACGGCGGAAGTGTGTATGCCACGGGTTCTGCCTCCACGGAAAAAAGTTCGGGTGCCGCAATCGCGGCTACGCCGGTTGTTACCAGGAATGCTCTGCGGTCCACGTGCGCCTCCCCCATAATGGATGCGCGGCTCAAGAAACGGGTGACAGTATACTCCGCGCCCTCGGGCCAGCCAAACGCGTCGGGCGCTCGGCACACAATCGGAGTTCAAGTCTTATGAATCAAAACGGCGTCGCGCTGCGTAGAAACAGGAAAGAAGGCAATTCAATGCCAGAATGCCGTGAACGGTATCCTAAGTATCTGGACTGGCTGCGCTTTCTTTCCGCCTGGCTGCTTTTTCTGTACGGCTCGAGCAAGCTGCTCGGCCAGCAGTTCCACCTTGAACCGGGAGTCGCGCTCAAGCCCATCGGCTCGCTCACCGGCTATCAGCTCGCCTGGATTTACTACAGCTACTCGCACACCTATGCGGTGATCCTCGGGCTCACTCAACTCGCCGGGGCCACCATGTTGCTATTCCGCAAGACGACTCTGCTCGGCGCCGCGGTGCTTCTGCCCGTCATGGCCAACATTGTGATGATCAACGTCTTTTTCCACATTGCCTGGGGCGCGCTATGCACTTCTGTGTTCATTTTCATTTCAGTGGCGGCCATTCTGTGGCACGAGCGGCCCGCGTTCCTGGAAATTTTCTGGTCAAGCCAAGTCGCAGAACCGGAAGATGTACGCAGGTATTACCGCGCGATTGCCGCCCTAGTCGTCCTGCTCGCCATCGCCTTGATGAGCGTCGGCCTCTGGCTCCAGGCTGTCTCCAAGGCTCCAAACTAATCCACCACGGGGCGATTTGCCCGCCGCACTTGCAGTAGAATGCGCCCCACGAAGATTCACGAATCTTTAGGAGGACTGGCGATGAATCACGCTTCTCGGTTGCTGGCTGCCGTTCTTTTTCTGTGTGCCGCGGTTGCGGCCCAGGCGCCTAAGCGCATCGCCATCCGCGCCGGCCATCTAATCGACGGAAAATCCGACCAGCCGATCTCGAACGCCCTCATCCTCATCGAAGGCAACAAAATCGTCTCCGTCACTCCCGGAGGCTCGCCACCCGCGGGCGTCGAGCTCATCGACTTGAGCCACGCGACCGTCCTCCCCGGCTTCATCGACGCGCATACGCACATCCTTCTGCAGGGCGACGTCACCGCCGCCGAATACGACGAGCAGCTCCTCAAGCAGTCCATCCCCTACCGCGCCATCCTCGCCGCGCGCAACGCCCATATCGCCCTCTCTCACGGCTTCACCGCCATGCGCGACCTGGAAACCGAAGGCGCCATGTACGCAGACGTGGACGTGAAAACCGCAATCAACCGCGGCGAAGTTCCCGGCCCGCGCCTGTTCGTCGCCACGCGCGCCATGGCCCCCACCGGCATGTACGGCTTGCTCGGCTATTCCTGGGAGCTCGATATGCCGCACGGCGTCCAGCCGGTGGACGGAGTCGATGGCGCGCGCCTCGCCGTTCGCCAGCAGATCAGCCATGGCGCTGACTGGATCAAGTACTACTCCGACCACGGCTACTTCTACGGCCCCGATGGCGTGCTCCACAGCCACGTGAATTTCCGCGCGGACGAAGCTCGCGCCATCGTGGAAGAAGCGCACCGCATCGGCCGCCCCGTTGCTGCCCACGCCATCGGCTCGGACGGTATCGCCGCCGCGCTCGACGCCGGCGTGGACTCGATCGAGCACGGCGACGGCCTCACCGACGAGCTGATCGACCGCCTCGTCAAACAAAGCGTTTATTGGGTCCCAACCATCACAGTTGGCGCGTACGTGGCTCCGGGGCGTTCCGGCAACTGGCCGAAGATGCTCGATACGCAGCGCACCGCTTTCGGCAAAGCCCTCCACAAAGGCGCGAAGATTGCTTTCGGCACCGACGTCGGCGGTTTCCCCTGGACCGAAGTCAATCAGGCCCGCGAATTCCATTACTACGTCGAGTACGGCATGACGCCCATCGAAGCCATCCGCACCGCCACCACAACCGCCGCGGAACTGCTCGGCTGGAGCGACCGCATCGGCTCGATCGAGCCGGGCAAATTTGCGGACATCGTCGCCGTCTCCGGCGATCCGCTCGCCGATATCACGGAACTGGAGCACGTAAAGTTTGTCATGAAGGATGGCGTGGTCTACCGCAACGATTCGAAATAGCCATTGCCCCCTCAACTCATAGCCTCAAATGCGTGGCCCCGTAGGGGCACGACATGTCGTGCCCCATCTTGCCCGGCCCGATCGTTCGCTATGCGATTGCCAGCCGCTTCACCTTGATCCTTGCGGCCCGCACCTGCGCCAAGTCATAGTGCGCCTGCTGCGTGAGCCAGCTTTCCGCGCTCCCTCCAAACACCTTGGAGAGGCGCACCGCCATTTCCGGAGAAATCCCGCGCTTACCGTTTACAAGCTCGGAGAGCGTCGTCCGCGTGACGCCCAGAGCCGCCGCTGCCTGCGTAATCGTCAGCTTGAGAGGCTCGATGCACTGGCGCAGCACCACGCCGCCCGGATGCGGAGGATTCTTCATCGGCATGAACAGTCTCCTTTCAGTGGTAGTCCACGTAATCCACATCCATTGCATCTCCCTCGACCATACGGAATACGACCCGCCAGTTAGCGCGAACAGTTACGGCCCAAAAATCTTTCCATTCGCCTTTCAGTGGATGCAGCCGCAAGCCCGGCAAGTCCATGTCGCGGGGCGTGGCAGATGCGTCGAGCCGCGCCAAAATATCGCGTAGTTTCTCCGTGTGTTCTGCACGGATGCCGCGATGGTCGTCCTCCTCATAGAGGCGCCTCAGGCCCTTGTGGCGGAAGGACCGGATCACGTCTCATCGTAATGCGTAACGCAACGCAGGTCAATGCCCTGCGGTTCCCTTTGCCGCTGGATTGCGGCCAGCGGCCGCCCCTACTACCCACGCAATCGCCCCAACAACCAGCTCCGGCTGATCCAGCATCAACCAGTGTCCTCCCTCGCGCGCAATGATGTGCCGTCCGCGCGTGGACTGGCACGCCAGCGCATCCTGCTGGGCGGCCCGTTCCGGCGTCGGATTCGACTGCGTCATCACCACAAACGGCAATTCCCCCAGCGAGCCGCACGCCGCCACTTCCCGCGCGCTTTCCGGCAGATATTCCAAGTGATCCGCGAGCGCGAAGAACGGCGCCGGCCGGCTCCAGTGGGCCTGCGCCACCGCGCGAAGCCCCGGCGGATACTTCAACACCTGCCCCACCATGCGCGTCACCAAATCCAGCGCGCCGGAACCGAATGCGCGCGTTATGGCCACCGGCAATCCCCGCGACCCCCGGCTGAAGCGGTTCAGGCAATAGCGCACCACTCCGAACCGCGCGAGTGTTCCGCCGATCCGCGAGAACAGCGCCCCGCCCTGATGCTGCCGCCTCCGCTCTGGGCTGGGATGCGCCCAATCGGAAGCGGAGGGCGAATCGAGCATCACCAGCCCGGCCACTTCTACCGGCCAGCGCTCCGCGTACACGCGCGCCACGTAACCCCCGAACGAATGGCCCACCAGAATGTACGGCCCAGGCACCTCCGCGGCGCGAAGCAATTTGCGCAATTCTTCCGCCATCCTCGACGCGATTCGCCGCCCGTCCTCTATTTGCGGCGGTTCGCTCCAGCCGTACCCCGCGCGGTCGTACGCATACACGCGCGCGAACCGTGCCACCAGCGGCTGCACCAGGCTCCAGGAGAGCGACGACGCGCCGATTCCCGCATCCAGGATTACGGACGGGCCGCTTTCCCCCATCCCGTGCAGGTGCAGTCGTCCGCCATCCCCGTTGTGGATGTCCACCAGCCGTCCCGGCGGAGGAAACCGTCTTCGGTCTCGCGCCGACCCGAGCGCCTGGTAAATCAGGCCCGTTGCAAGCAGGATGCCTGCAGTTCCACCCGCAGCGAGGCAAAGGTAGTAGGCCATGGAGCGAAGGACCAATGTTACCGCGACCAATCGCGCTGTAGCTCAGGTCTGCCCGCCGCACCTTGTCCGCCATGGCGGGGCAGCTCCCGCCACTGGACGGCGCCCTTTGCCGGCCAATGGCCGACCTGAGGCCATCCTCTCCCCACAGCTACGCTTCTAGTTTGCCTGGGAAATTGAGTACGCCATGCCAGATGTCATCTTGCGGGCGGCGCTGCGTATTTCGCGCTGCTGCCGTCGCCGCCGCGCGAAGCCGTGCCGCGGATGGCGCTCGGCTGGCGCGCCAGCTCGATGAATGCCGAGGCCGCGCGCGGGAGCGTGCGGTCGCGCCGGTAAATCAGTCCC
>DASPSB010000182.1:0-2722 GCA_035624135.1 Candidatus Acidiferrales bacterium
ATTTGGCTCGCTTACGCCGCCGCCTGCGCGAAAAATCCCTCTTTCGCGGCGAGGTGACGCTCTCCTCAGGCAAGAAAAGCAATTACTACATGGATTGCCGTCTCACGACGCTCGATCCCGAAGGTTCCGTGCTCATCGGCCACGCCATTCTCGAACTGCTCGCGCAGAAAGGCATACGCGCCCACGCCATCGGCGGAATGAGCATCGGCGCCGACCCCATCGTCTCAGCCGTCGTTACCATGAGTTCTCTCGAAGGGCGCCCCATCCGCGGTTTCCTCGTCCGCAAAGAACGCAAAGAGCATGGCCGCCAGAAATTGATCGAAGGAATTGATCCCCAGGCTTCGGGCAGCGCGGTCAAGAACGTCGTCATTGTGGACGACGTTTGCACCACCGGTAAATCTACGTTCGATGCCATCGCCGCAGCGGAGGGCGAAGGCATGAAGGTAGTGGCCGTAATCAGCCTGGTGGACCGGGAAGAAGGCGGCTCGGAAGCCCTGCGAAAGAAATATCCCTACTACGCGATCACCACAGCCCGCGAACTCCTGGCAGAAGCTGCTGCGTCCGGGTAGCCACGGTCAGTGGTGTTTTGACCGTGGGCCTTTCTCACACCAGCGGCTCGCCGCAATGTTCCGCAATCGCCTCGCGCGTGGCATCGCGAAGCCGCAGAATCTCCTGCCAGCCCTCACCGCTCGGATAAATCGGCGGGCTCACCGTCAGCGTCACTCGCGACGGCCGCGCGAGGATCCTATCGTCAGGAAGTAGCCGCCGCGTGCCGCGAAGCGCCATCGGCAGCACCGGACATCCGCTGGCCACCGCCGATTTGAACGCCCCAAGCTGGAACGGCCGCAGTCCCGGCGCGGGCGTGAACGTGCCCTCGGGAAATATCAGGATGGATTCGCCGCGCGACAGCGCATCCGCGAGCGCGTCCGCCTGCTTCAACCGTGCCTCGCGGCTCTCGCGTACAAACGAGAAGTGCCCCAGTTTTTTCAGGATTCCGCCGATAAACGGGTACGACATCACTTCCTGTTTCGCCACGAACCGGTATTTATAGGCCCCCAGCAGCGCCAGCAGCACGACCGCATCCGTATAGCTCGCGTGGTTGCAGGCGATCAGCAATCCGCCGCGCGACGATTCGCCCCAGCGCTGGGCCAGCTCATCGAGATGCTCCTGGCCCGCGAGTTCGATCGGCACGCCCACCAGACGGAAGAACAGCCGGTTGAGTGCGCGGCTGATGCGCGCCCCCACCGTGCGGTTGGGAATGATGTGCAGCTCGGCCCACACGGTCATGGCCAGCAGGCTCACCATCACCAGGAAATAAACGCCGTACGCCGCTTCGACCGTGCGCCGGACCAGCCCGGCCACCTGCTTCGGCGCGGAGCGGGCGGCCAAGCGCGACACTTGGAGCCAGGCTGGCGGGCGTCCCTGGTGCAGCCGCCCTTCGCGGAAGAGTGCCTTCGTCGCTTCGCGCCGCAGTTTCCCGCTCGAGGTTTTCGGCACCGCGCCGGCAGCCACCATCTCCACGTCGTCCGGCGGCATGCCCACGCCTTCGGCCACGCGCTCGCGGATTCCCGCGCCGATTTCCTCGCGGCGTGCCGGGTCGCGTTCGGCCGTCTCCGCTACCACCACAAGCCGCTCCGTGCCGCTCGATTCGTCCACCATGCCGAACGCGACGACGCACCCCTTCCGCACGCCCGGTGCCGCCGCAGCCAGCTCCTCGATTTCGTGGGGATACAGGTTTCGCCCGGCTTTGATGATGATGTCTTTCGCCCGGCCGGTGATGAAGATCTCGCGGTCCGCAAAGTAGGCGCGGTCGCCGGAATCGAGCCAGCCGTCTTCGCGCACGAGCGACGCGGTGGCTGCGGCGTTGCGGTAGTAGCCGGAAGTGCACGAAGGGCTCCGAAACCACAGCCGGCCTTCCACTCGTTCGGGAACGTCCTGCCCGGATTCGTCCACGATGCGCACCTCGTTCCCGGGGATCGGGAACCCGGCGGAAACGAAGCCGGCGATGGCGCCGTTCGCGGCAGGAGCGTCGCCGTTGCCGCCGGCGCTCGTCCCGAAGCTTCGGGACGCAGGCGCGGTGACCGGAACGGCCCGGCCGTCATTTTCGAGCGCGGCGCGGTCCAGCCAATCCACCCGCCAGCCGCGCATCGGCGGCGTAAAACTCACCGCCACGGAATTCTCCGCCAGGCCATAGACGGGCATCAGCGCGCGCCAGTCAAACCCGTAGTGTGCAAAGCGCCCGGCAAATCGTTCAAGCGTCGAAGGATTCACCGGCTCGGCGCCGTTCAGCATGTAGCGCATGGAGCTGAGATCCAGGCCTTCGATGCGCTCATCGGGCACCTTGCGCACGCACAGTTCGTAGGCAAAGTTTGGCGCGGCCGTCACCGTCCCGCGGTGTTCGTGGATGGCCCACAGCCACCGCTCCGGCCGCGACAGGAACGCGAGCGGCGACATCAGCGAAAGCGGCGCCCCGGCGTACATCGGGCCCATCCACGCCCCGATCAGGCCCATGTCGTGATAGAGCGGCAGCCAGCTCACCGCGCGGTCGGCTGGGTTCATCTCGACCACCGCAAGGAGGGCGCGCAAATTGGCCAGCAGGTTCGCGTGCGTCAGCGTCACGCCCTTCGGGTCGCCCGTCGAGCCCGAGGTGTATTGCAGAAACGCGATGTCGGAGCTGGAGACGCGCCGCGCGCCCGAGAGCTGGCCGGGACGGCTGGCGAGT
>DASPSB010000413.1:0-6074 GCA_035624135.1 Candidatus Acidiferrales bacterium
TCGAGGAGATTGCGATTGCCGGTAGTGAAGGCAGTTGCGCTGGTGGCTTCGACTTGGAACAGAGTGAGGTCGCCATTGGCTTTGGCCAGGCTGAACTTCTGCGATTGCTGTTGCACCGTGACGGGAACCGGCGGCGGGGCGGAGCGGACGGAGCGGGCCTGCTGCAGGGCGCGCCATCCGTATATGCCAGCGAGCGCGAAAAACACAACGGCAGCGAAGGTGGCGGAGAGTCGTGCGTAACGAAGTGCTTCCGTGCGGCGCATAGGGTTCGTTAAGTAGGATGCGAGCTCAGTGTAGTCCCGCTCTGCGGGGGCGACAACTGAGGCAGCGACCCCTCGGCTTCGCGCAGGCGCCAAGCGGCGCGAAAGCGGCGGAAGCGGGCAGACAATGCCTTGGCGTTCGGCTTTTGAAAATGGATATCGCCCCCACCCCCCCTCGGAATGCGCAATCGACAGAAAATACAGGGGATACGAAAAATTGAGTGTGTAAACCATTGAAAACAAAGGGGCGGATTTTGGACGATTCGTAGAGGAGTGTGCAATCGTCTGAATTCAGTAGAGTTAGACGATCTTGCGAGCGAGGTGCGCGATCCTGAACGAATTGAAGGGACTTGGACATCGAGCTTGCTTCCTGTAAAGCCACTGAAAACAAGCGACTTACAGGTGATGCGAACAGAGCTTCGTAGCGGAGCGTGGTGCGCGTGCTATGCGGAGCTAGTCCCGTCCCCGGCGCGGATTGCTGTGGCGAATGTCAGAGAGATTTACGACCCCAACAAATATACCGCAGTTGAAAGGGAAATGCAAGGGAAAAATGAGGAGAAAAACAGCGACAAAAAGTGGCAAGGGTGGGACAACCGCGTATGTGGATCGGCAGACGGGGACGTTTCGACCGCCAACAAAGGCTGACTGGAAGTCCTTCGACATGCTCAGTACAAACCTGCGCTACTTACTGCGTTGAATCTCCGCGCGGCAGGTGTCGGTGACGCAGAGGGCGGCGAGCTCGGCGAGCTTGTCGGGATGGTGGCGATATTCAGGGGAACGGGCGAGCGCGCGGATCAGCTCGATTCCAAGGCCAGCCTGATGCGTGGCGTCCCACTTATGAACGACCTCCGGAGGAGATTTTTGCTTATCGAAGCCTTTCCATTCCTCGTGAAAGCGGCGAAGGCGGTCGAGAATGGCGGCGTAGGCGGCGGGCGAAGGGTGCGCGGCCAAAGAGCGCACTGCGTCCTGCGCGAGCGCCGAAGAGGGATCGTCGAGCTGGGCGATGGCGAGCTTTTCGATTTGCGGGCTGTAATAGAGCTCGGAGATAGCGCCGAGAAGTGAAGGGCGCTGGCAAGTGATTCGTTCGCGCGAAGCAGCATAGGCGAGAGCGGGGGGCAGCAATTGGGCGCCATACGGTTCGTCCACACGCAGAAAATAGGCGAGCAGGCCGGCTTCGATATCGCAGGGCCAGGCTTCGCGTTCTACCTCGTAAACGGCGCGGACGCGCTCGAGGAGCGCGGGAGAGGCGTACTGGCCGATGAGCGGGGCGACAGATTTCATCTCCTCAGTTCGGCGTCCTTCGAGTTTGGCGATGAGCATATCATCGAGGGCGGGGGAGGGTGTTAGGGGAACGCCTGAGACGTCGCGGGCGGTCATCGAGGCATTGGGCTCGGTGATCGCTTCTGCGAGGAGTTTCTGTCCTTCCTCCGGAGAGATTTTGTTCACGTCCTTGAGCACGAAGTTTCGCGTCACCCGGACGTCCCCAGCGAGCACCCCGGCGGGATGCTCATAAATCTTCCGCAGCACCGGGAGCACCTGCTCCGGCGGAAGACTTGCAGCCCAGCCGAAATTGCCGACGCGGTCGAGCTGCTCGTAGTGAGGCAGATCGGGAAGGATGGCGAGTTCGCGACGGCGCAGGGCCTCGACCTGCTCGGCAGGCAGCGGAAGCCGCTCAAAAGCGAAGGACTCGAGCGCGGAGGTATGGAATAGCGTATCCACGGTGAGCGCGCGCGCCTTTGGTGTCTTCGTTTCCGCGCCCGGAATCAACTGCTCGTAGTACGGCATGAGGACGTCGAAGAGCGCGTGACGCCACTGTTTTTGCTGCGATTTGTCCATTTGCCGCAGGGCTTCTCCCGTCAGGCTGGGATTCGCCTTCTGCAGCTTGATCACGCCGAGGCTGAAGAGATAAAAGCGGGTGACCCCGAAATCAGGCGCGGCAAGCTGCGCTTCCATCCGCTCCACCGCCGCGCCGAGGTCGTGATACCCGATCATGCCGGAAAGAAATTGGAGGTCCGCCTCGCGGTCGGTGCCGGAGTAGTGCGAGGCCATGGCGTGGAGCGCCGCAGGGGTCTGGAGAAATCGAATCGTTTTCAGCGCGGCGGTCCGGGCACGCACATCCTTTACCGCAAGCGTGAACGTGTCGAGCGCGTGCTGGAGCGTATCGGCGGACCAGGCGGGATCGTCGGGAAGAATCTCCAGCTCCAGGATGTTGGAAACGAGGGGCGCGCCGCCCTGATAGTAGGGCTCGGATTCGTGCGGCTCGTCCGTGACCACGTGGCGGGTGACGGCGTAGACGCGGTACCTGCCCGGTTTGTCGAAGCGCAGGTAATCGTTCAGGTCCCACGTTTCCGTCACTGCCGTCTGGCTCAGCTTTTTCAAGAACCCGGTGCGCCGCGTGACGTGCACATCGTAGAGCGCCTCCCATAGGGACCAGTGGTCCGTCAGGGGATCGGAAGAATCGCCGGGCCGGTCGGAGACGAAGGATTCAAAGCGCGAACGTTCGCTCAAGTCGTGCCACAGATAGCCGCAGCGGTATTTTCCGGCCTCGTCCGCGGTGAGCTGGTATTCCACCTTGATGAGCTCGCCAGGGTGAAACTGGGTACGCCCGCCGGCCAGGGCGAGTTGCAAATGCAGCCCGGGCGGATTGTGCGAGGCGGCTTCGGCGTGCTGGGCGTCGAAATCCGCAGGGACCTGGGCGGACCTGCCGAGTGAGACGGCGAGCGCGAACGCCAGAACGGCGGCGAGGATGTGAGGCCGCGGAAACATTGTTGTATAGAGTTGCACAAAGAGGGAAAAGTTCCCGAGAACGAAGGCAGCTAGCGTTTGATACTCGACAATACAGAGCCCTGGAAACAAACATGAGCCGACGGAGTCTAAAGAAGAACCGGCAAGAAAGACGCCTCGGCGCGGCCAGATACTGTCTTGATGCCGAGTAACTTTGCGGTCTGTGGTGTTCGATGGGGAAAGCGCACAGGCTGAGTGCCTGTGCTACTGGAGACGATGATGAGACGCAAAATTTTGCTGGGACTGGCAGCACTGGGACTCGCGGCGGCGGGCGCCATGCGCGCGGGCGAGCCGGAGGGGGCGGGACAGACGTCGCTCACGGTGTACAACCAAATGTTTGCCGTGGTGCGCCAGATGATCCCGCTGGAGCTGAAGGCGGGAGCGAACCACGTGACGTTTACGGACATCACGGCGCACATGGAGCCGGATTCCGTGATCCTGCGCGACCCGAGCGGAGCGCGGCGGCTGCTGGTGCTGGAGCAGAACTACCGGAACGATCCCGTATCGCAGGAGCGGCTGCTGGCGCTGAACGAAGGAAAGACCATCGAATTCATCACCAAGGACAAGGAGGGGAAAGACGTGGTGGTGATGGGAAAGATCGTGCGCAGCGGCTACTTGCCGCACTACGCCGCGATGTATCAATACGGCCAGAACTACGCGGCGGAACAGTATGGATACGTTCAGGGCGGAAACGGGCAGCCGATCATCGAGGTAAACGGAAAGCTGCAATTTTCGCTGCCGGGGATGCCGGTATTTCCGGCGCTGGCGGACGATACGATCCTGAAGCCGACACTGGACTGGCAGATCGAGACGGACAAAGCGGGAAGCTCGCCGGTGGAATTGAGCTATGTGACCGGCGGAATGAGATGGGAGGCGGATTACAACGTGGTGGCGCCCGAGGTGGGCGACGTGCTGGACGTGGTGGGCTGGGTGACGCTGGACAACCAGAGCGGAAAGTCGTTTCCGAACTCGCGCATTAAACTGATGGCGGGAGACGTGAGCAAATTACAGGGCGGCGGAGTGATGGACCGAAGAGCAATGGCAGGGGTGGTGCTGGAAGCGGAAGCCGCGGGTCCGCCGGTGACGGAACGGAAGTTCGACGAATATCACCTGTACACACTGGAGCGGCCGACCACGCTGCTGGACCGCGAGACGAAGCAGGTGGAGTTCATCCGCGCGTCGGGGATCGAGTCGCATCGCGTTTACGTGTACGACGGGGCGAAGCTGGACCGGAACACGGCGGGCTGGCCGATGGAAAATATCCGCAACAACCAGTCGTACGGGACGCAGTCGAACCCGAAGGTATGGGTTCTGCAGGAATTCAAGAATTCCGCGGCGAACCACCTGGGAATCCCGCTGCCGAAGGGACGCGTGCGGTTTTACCGGAGGGACAAGGACGGGCAGGTGGAATTCACCGGCGAGAACGTGATTGACCACACGCCGAAGGACGAGATGCTGCGGTTCTACACGGGGAATGCTTTCGACCTGGTGGGCGAAAGGCGGAGGACGTACTTCAAGCTGGATAATGCCGACAGTTGGATTGATGAATCCTTCGAAATCAAACTGCGGAACCACACAAACGCCCCGGTGGAGATCCGAGTGGTGGAGCATCTCTACCGCTGGACGGGCTGGGAGATCTCGCAGAAGTCGGCGCCGTACGAAAAGCTGGACGCACAGACGATTCAGTTCCTGGTGACGGTGCCGGCCGACGGCGAGTCGAAGGTGACGTATATGGTGCACTATACGTGGTGAAGGGGAAGTGGCTAGTGGCTGGTGGCGAGCAGGGAGCGAGAAAGCGGACCAAGTGATCTAAGGCGCGGTGATCGCAGCCCAATCGAACTAAAGACAGGCAGGGGAGTGCAAAACAGATCCCTCGTCGTCCCAAAGGCTCGGGACTCCTCCCTTCGGCTCCGCTCAGGGCAGGCGGGATGGCAGCGTCGTGGTCAGGAATTCCAAGCGACCTGGGAAAGATGTTTGCGGCGCTCGGCCCAGTCCTCGGTTGAATGGATTTGCGGGGCGACTTCAATCACACGGGTGAGCATCTGGAAAACGGAGACCTGGGTCCAGGGAGCGCCGTCGCGGGGGCGGAGATCGCGGCCGTTGAGTTCGGCGGCGATGCGGGAGAGCGAATAATCCTGCACGATAAACTCCATCATCATTTTGAGGACCTGCATTTCGAGCGGGTTTTCTTCCAGGTGCAGACAATCGTCGGAGACGCGCAGGCCGTAGGGAACTGGAGCAAGTTTGCGGGCGGGCTCGAGCTCGCCGGGAGCGTCGCGTTCCCACTCGAGAGCCACTAGCCGCCATCCGGCTGCGGCGCGTTCGGTGAAATAGTCCAACGGGAGGGGAGAGCGAGCGGCTTCGCGGATGCGTTCTGTGCGGGACATCGAAACCTCCTTGATACGCCAGGCCGAGCCGCAGCGAAGGGCGGCCGAGACGGCAATGCACACTTCATCCCGGGTGGTGAATGAGCACGTTGGCTGCCTGGCCCGCGGCGGGATAACCCATGGGAAGTGAATCGGTTGGCGGAGACACGACAGGAGAGGGGACTGTGCGGTGCCCGCTTTCAGGATACAGGTGTCGCTGAACCGGACAGTTGCAGGCCGAGGTCAGTGCACGACCGGATGGAGAGCCGCATCGAGGCCGGGGATGGTTTTCCAGACGGGGCCGTCCCAAAAGGCGAAGGAGGGCGCTGCGGCCCACGGAGACCCCGGTGGGAGAAGGAGCGCTTCGTCCCACTGGAAGCCATGGTCGAAACAGCAGGCGGGCGGAGTTTTTCCGGCTCTGGCGGCGCGGCGCGCGACCTCCTGCGCGATGAAGTGCTGCGGATCCCAGAACTGACGGGCGCGTGAATCGGGAATGCGGGCGAGCACAGCGCGGCCCGGCGGGCGCCAATCGGAAGCAAGAATCGGCTCCCAAATCACGAGTACACGGAGTGCGGGATCGCGTTCCCGCTCGAGGAATTCGCCGACCGCGGAGGCCCCCCGCAGACAAGCGGGTCAAGTCGGGGAGACGAGCAGGACGAGCCGT
>DASPSB010000433.1:0-2041 GCA_035624135.1 Candidatus Acidiferrales bacterium
ACCCTTGCGCCATCCCGTCCCAGCTTACTCCGAGTTCTCGTGAATGGTAACCAGCTTGAGGATCTCCAGCTCCTTTTTGCCGGCGGGCGTCATAACGCTCACCGTATCGCCCGCGGTCTTGCCCATGAGGGCGCGGCCGATGGGCGAAGTGGTGGAGATCCAACCTTTCGCGGCGTCGGCCTCCTCGGTGGTCACCAGTTTGTATTCCATTTTCACGGATTTATCCACATCCATAACGACCACGCGCGAGCCGTAGGCGGCCTTGTTTTTCGGCAGGTTGTCCAGATTCATCATGGCCACGTTGGAGAGCCGCTCCTGCAATTGACCCATGCGCGCGGTAACGTAGGACTGCCGTTCTTTCGCGTACTTGTATTCGGCATTCTCGGAAAGGTCGCCGTGGGCACGGGCCTTCATAAGCTCCTTGGGGAGCTCGTGATTCAATTCGTGCTCCAGGCGGTGAAGTTCCTCGAGGATTTTGTCGCGGATTTTTTGTTCGATCGCACCCATCACGAACTGTGCCTCGTACCTCAGGGCGCCACTTGTGGCCGCCTGCCCGCCCCTATGACACCGGCAGGGCTCCGCACCATGCGATTCAGCCCTCTCGTCCGCCACGGCGGACTCAGGGTCACGAAGCGTGAGCGGAGCCATGCACCATACGGTGCATGGCGGAGAGGGGGGGATTCGAACCCCCGGTACACGTTTTAGCGCGTACAACGGTTTAGCAAACCGCCGCCTTAAGCCTCTCGGCCACCTCTCCGGCGATTACTTTTATTAGCCTACCATACCCCTCGGGCGGATATGGCGCGTGAAAAGGCACCTGAGAGTCCCATTCCAGCGCCCGCCGATCGAACAGGCCCCAGGCCGCTAGACGGGGCATCGTAACCTTTGCCCGTTGGAGCGGTTTATTCTAATGGAGAGGCGCGAGCGGGGGACGAATTGAGCCCGGCCAACACCACGGGGACAAGCGAACCACTTATCCGCAACATTTCGGATACGGCGCGGTGGATCGCGTATTGCCGAGCCGAGGAAACGGACCGACCGGATGCCCTCTTCCGCGATGCGTATGCGCGCAGACTGGCGGGGCAGCGCGGCGAGGACATTGCCCGCCAGATGGCAGGCCCCGGTGGAGACTGGTCCCAGCCGCTGCGCACCTACTTGTTCGACCGCGCCATTCTTTCCGCAGTCCAAGCGGGCGCGGACACGGTGGTGAATCTGGCGGCCGGATTTGATACACGCCCCTACCGGATGCCGCTGCCGAAATCGCTCCAGTGGATTGAGGTGGACCTTCCGGAGTTGCTTGCGGAGAAAGAGGAGGCACTGAGAGGTGAAGAGCCGGTTTGCCGGCTGGAGAGAGTGCGCCTGGATCTATCTAATGTTGCCAGCCGGCAAGCGTTGTTCGGACGTGTTGACGCGTCTGCGCGCAGGGCGCTGATTGTGACTGAGGGGCTGCTGGTGTACCTGCAACCCGCCGATGTGACCGCGCTGGCGAGGGATCTTGCGGCTCCCGCCACGTTCGGGACGTGGGTGCTGGATATCATGTCGCCCGGTTTGCTGAAGATGCTGACGAAGGCATGGGTTGGCCGATTCGAGGGGTCGGGCTCACGGTTACAGTTCGCGCCGGCCGAGGGCCCCGGCTTTTTCGAGCCGCTGGGATGGAAGCCTGCCGATGTCCGCGGACTTCTGAAAGCCGCGGCGCGGGCGGGGCGACTGCCCTTGTTCCTGCGGCTCGTTGCGCTGCTGCCTGAATCAGCGGGAAAGCAAGGAGACCGCCCGTGGGGCGGGGTTTGCGTGTTCCAGCGTTCCGTTTGACCAGCCTGCTTCCCAGAATCTCGAATCTTCCAGCGGGTGCTGCATCGTCTGCTCGCGGGGTCCGAAATCAAGAGCCGCCGCGCTATACTGCATCAGCAAACTTGCCAGTGGTTACGTTGCGTCACACGGCAAGCTGAAGGAATGAACGATGAGCGGCGACCAATCATCCCCTCGCAGCATCACCCTGCTCGGCGCGTTACTCGCTTTCGGTCTCATTCTCGGCGCTTGGATA
>DASPSB010000438.1:0-2221 GCA_035624135.1 Candidatus Acidiferrales bacterium
CGGAGACGCGCCGGGAGCATTCGAGACGGACAGGTCACTTCCAGCGGGCTCCGAGCTTGGCGCCACTGCGGGCGCAGCGGGCGGCTTCGGCACCGGAACTGCGGGCAGCGGACTCCGCCAGGCCTGCACTGCGCTGCCGTACTGCGTCCAGCCCCACCAGCCTGTCGCGCCCAACCCGGTCAGAATAAGCAGAGAGATGAGGAAGGCGAGATGCCGGTTGTTTTTAGGGCGAGGCTCCGCGCCGCGGTCGAGCGCGGAGGGCGACCATTCAGCCATTTGCGGGTGGTCATTGGTGGCCTGCGCATATTCGGCCACCAGCGCCTCTTCGTCGAGGCCCAGATAGCGCGCGATGGAACGCAGGAAGCCGCGGTTGAAGACGCCGCCGGGCAGATCTTTCCACCGCTCGCTCTCCAGGGCTTCCAGGAAACGGGTTCCGATGCGGGTAGCTTGGGAAACTTCGTCCAGCGAGACGCCGCGCATCTCCCGTTCGCGCCGCAGGTGCTCGCCGAACGTGCCCTTGTCCATCGTGGGCGCGCCGCCGAATAAGGTGTCCAACGGGGAAATTTCCGTCCAACTGGCACTATAGGCAGGCCGCGAGGCCCTGTCAACCGGGGGAACAGACGAAAAAGGGAGCGACGGGAACGAGCGGCGGGCGGACTGGGAAGTGAGTGACACTGAGAGTCGCCTGCCCTTCAACCAGATGGGCACATCAGGGCAGGGAAGGCGTTGCGGCAAGAGCGCCGCGTCTCCTATAATTTCCGCGCGACCGAAGGGCGGTTGGCCCGGACCACTCCTTCTCTCGCTATTGCAACTAAAGCTTTGGCAATGGGTTGGTAGGCTATAGCGGCATGGCCGAAGAGAACACAAGCTTCAACGGGGTGGAGCGGCGTCGCAACCCTACCATCGCCCACGTGAAGGCCGACCCGCGCGGGTTCAGCGAAGTTGCCATCTTCCACGAACTTGGCAAGGCCCTTACTTCCTCACTGCAACTGGACCAGGTCTTGCGCACCATCATGCAGAAGGTCGAGGAGTTTCTTCATCCCGACACGTGGTCGCTCCTGCTCATGGATGAGGCAAAACAGGAGCTGTACTTCGAGATCGCCACGGGGGAAGGCAGCGCAGCACTCAAGGAAATCCGTATCAAGGTAGGGCAGGGGATTGCCGGATGGGTGGCGCAGACCGGAGAAGTGGTGATCGTGCCGGATACGAGCCGGGATTCCCGCTTCTTTGCCAAGGTGGACGAGAAGACCAAGATGCAGACGCGGTCGATTGTGGCTGTTCCGGTGCGTTTCCGCGACCGCTCGCTCGGCGTCATCGAGCTGATCAACTGCGTGGGCTCGCAGGGATTCGGCGAGCGCGATCTGGCGCTGCTCGAAGTGCTGTCGGACTTCGCCGCCATCGCCATTGAAAACGCGCGGCACGTGCAGAAAATCCACGAGCTCACGATTACGGACGACTGCACGACGCTCTACAACGCACGGCACCTGAACTTCGTGCTGGAGACGGAAATCTACCGCTCGCAGCGCTACAACTACGAGTTCTCCCTCATCTTCATCGACCTCGACCACTTCAAAAACGTGAACGATACTTACGGGCATCTGACGGGAACGCGTCTGCTCTCGGACATCGGCAACATGGTGAAGTCGAATTGCCGGTTGATTGACTTCGCCTTCCGGTACGGCGGCGACGAATTCGTGGTGCTGTTGCCCCAGACTTCGAAAGAAAATGCACTGATCGTCGCGCGACGCTTGCACAAGCGCATCCGCGAGCACACCTGGATGCAGGACCTGGGCCTGGAAGTCAGAATCACGGCGAGCGTGGGGGTGGCCTCGTATCCCACCGATTCACGCGACAAATCGAAGCTGCTGCATCTGGCCGACGAGGCCATGTATTTGGTGAAGAACACTTCACGCGACAGCGTGGCCGCAGCGGGTGTGGGAATCCTTCCGGGACATTCTCCGGGCGCGGGCGCGGACGCTTCGCGAGCCCCGGCCCGCCGCACCGATTAGTTCCCCATCATCAAAACCAGACGTAGGGCCTGTCCTGCTCGTTCCCTTTCGTAGGGGCGCAGCTTAGCTGCGCCCTCTTTCTCGTCCCCCGTAGCGCCGACGTCCCGCGTCGGCCAGAATCCGCCGCGACGGATTCGAATTTCTCTCTTTCCCAGGGCCGCACCCGAAAGCCCCCCGCGTTGTCATCCCGACGCGTCTGCGCGGAGGGATCT
>DASPSB010000018.1:0-24364 GCA_035624135.1 Candidatus Acidiferrales bacterium
CTCGCCGGCGCGGGCTGCGACGGAGGGCGACGTTCCGCTCAATGATTCGAGGGCAAAGGCGAGATCGCTGGCCGATTGGAATCTTCGCTCGCGATTCTTCTCGAGACACCGGGACAATATCCGCTGGAGGGCGAGCGGGCCCTGCCATCCCGCAGCGTTCAGCTCCGGCGGTTCTTCGCGCAGGATTGCGGTCATGGTTTCGGCGGATGTATCGCGTTGGAAGGCGCGTTTGCCGGTGAGCATTTCGTAGAGCACGGCGCCGAAGCTGAAGATGTCGGAGCGCGCGTCGGTCGGTTCTCCGCGCACCTGCTCGGGCGACATGTAGCCGACAGTGCCCATCACGGTGCCGGGCAAAGTGGCGGGACTGGTAAGCGTGGCGGCCGCGTCCTGGACTTCCGCCGCCGTGACCAGCTTCGCCAGCCCGAAATCGAGGACTTTGACGCGCCCGTCGCGCGTGATGAAGACGTTTTCCGGTTTCAGGTCCCGGTGCACGATTCCTTTTTCGTGCGCAGCCGAAAGTCCCCTGGCGATGCCTAAGGCGTACTCGATGGAGCGGCGGAGTGGCAGCGGGCCAGCGTCGAGAATCTCCCGGAGCGATTGCCCCTCGAGAAGTTCACTGACCAGGAAGGGCGCGCCCTGATGGGTGCCAATGTCATGGATTGCCAGAATGTTCGGATGGTTGAGCGCGGCAATGGTGCGGGCTTCCTGCTCGAAACGGCGGAGGCGATCCGCGTCTTTGGCAAGCGCTTCGGGCAGCACTTTGACGGCGACGTCGCGACCGAGCCGCGTATCGCGAGCGCGATAGACTTCACCCATGCCACCCGCACCGATGGGTGCAGCGATTTCGTAGGGACCTAATTTTGTGCCGGAGACGAGAGTCATGAGCGCGCGCGATTATAACGTGCGGAGCAGAGATTGCGTGGTCCGCCTTCGTCCCGCCACCAGGGGCTTCGGCGAGCAAGCCCGCGTTCGTCGAGGCATCGGAGGGCAGGCCGCCAGCGGAAGGCAGGCGATAAAGGCCGTGACGAACGGAGGGAGGAGAAAAGCAGATCCCTCGTCGCGGACTCCTCCCTTCGACTCCGCTCAGGGCAGGAGGGATGACAGCGTTTGGGGACCCGCCTACGCCCCGCCATGGCGGGCTTCGGCAGGCAGGTCACGCAGTCCGCCGCGGCGGACGCGCCGACGAGCGGACTCGGCTAGGCTTGGCGGACGGTCGCCGGTCACAAAATCAAGTGAGGCATATCACAGAATTTATGTGCGCGGCGCACGACCATGTGTGGATGCAGGGTCCGGCGGCTCCTTTCGCAAAAGGGGCCAAAGGCCGGCGCGGAGGGCACCATGGTTGGCATCATCCTAATCGCGTGTGCGACGCTTCTCCTGCTCGGGTACGCCATCCGTCAGACGGTCAAACTCCAGGGATACCAAGGCAAGATGCTGGTGACGTGCCCGGAAACGGGGAAACCTGCCGCGGTCAAAGTGGCCACTTGGCGGGCCATCCTAGCGGGACTGGTGGGACAGCACCACGTGCGGCTGTGCGCGTGTTCACGCTGGCCCGAGCGCGAGGGCTGCGACCAGGATTGCCTCTGCCAAATCGAAGCCAATCCGGAGGCGCACAAGGCGTGGACCATCGCCGCGAAATGGTTTGAAGGGAAAAAATGCATCTACTGCGGCGCCGAGATATCCTCGGTCAAGCGCCTGGAGCACAGACCGGCGCTTCTGAATGTCGAGCGGGAGACGCGACAGTGGGATCAGATCCCCACCGAAGAGCTCCTGGAAGCGTTCTGGGCTTCTCAGCCTGTGTGCTGGAGCTGCCACGTGGCCGAGACTTTCAAGCGAGAATTCCCCGACCGAGTTACGTATCGCCCTTGGAAGCGGAGCGGTCCAATCGGCGAATACGCGGCCCAAGCAGAAAATCAACAGGCACCGCCCAACGCGAAGTAGCAGCGGCCGGGATCCGAAAAGCGGCGTGACTTTGCTTTGGCTTGGGGCATGGAAGCCGCCGCGCCACGGGGCCGGCGTTCACTCCAATCCTTCCGCCACGTACAAGGTTCCGAGGATGCGCACACTGCTGTACGCGCAGGTTTTGCTGCGCTCTGCGTACGCCAGCCTTATGGGCAGCATCAAACCTGCTTTTTCGTGTGGTTGGACGGTCTCGAGCAGAGTGCGCTTTCCTGTTGCCGCTTCGACACGGTAGACGCGCGCTTCCCAAGGTGTCGCGGAGTAAACGAGCAGGGCCTGTCCATCTTCCGTCCATTTTACCAAGACTTCCTTAGGGGCGACCCCGGGGAATGTTTCGAGTTTCTGGGCCTCGCGATCAAAGACCACTGCTTGGACAGAAGCATTCTGCCCTGCGATCCGCTTTCCGTCCGAGGAAACCGCAGCGCCTATAAAATCGGAAGGGCCGAGTGCCTGCGGCTTGCCGCCTTCCAGATCCATTTCGTAGGTGCGCAGCGACTGACCTTCGGTTGCCCCAGTCAAAAGCAGGTGCTTGCCATCCGGAAACCAAAACACGCCCTTCAAGCTTGTGATGTCTCCCGCGGGTAAACGGCGACTTTCTCCGGTTCCGATTGGGTTCAACACGACTTGCGGAGGCCGGGTCAGCAGGGGCGCAGCCACCATCGTGCCGTCGGGTGAAAATTTGGGACTCGCGCCCGGGCCGAGCGCCACAGGACCCGAGCCATCCAGTTTGCGGTAAACGGTCAAGTAGAACGGCCCGGCGGGCCCTCCCCACTCGAGAAACGCAATCGCTTTCCCGTCCGGGAGAATATCGCCCATGATGGAAGCGTCGAACCATTCCAGGCCGCGCAGTTCCTTCCCGGTTGCCGGGTCTATTCCGGTGATTTCCGGCTGCTGGCGTTCCATGGAAAGAAGCGCGCGGCCGTCCGCCGCGATGTCCAAAAGCCGCACGCCCTGGGGTGTCGCAAGGATCTGCCGCACGTTTCCCGACAAGTTCACACCATAGAGCTGCCGATCCGTGGTCACATCGGCGGCAGTAAACCAGATTTCGGCGCCGGCTCGCGACCATGCCAACCCCTGCACGGTTCCATACTCCTTGCTCAACTGCTTGCGGCTTCCGGTCTCATCGACCAAAGACACCCAGCCTCGGTCGTCGCCGTACACCGGGTGCTCCACAAACGCTACTTGCTTGCCGGATGGGGACACCCTGACGTAGTCCAGGTACCCCGCGGTTGTGTAGATTATCTTCCCCTCCGGATACTCCAGTTGGACTTTCCGGTTGGCGCGACGCGTTACCGCGAGGGTTTTGCCATCGGGCGCATAATCCGCCGCGATTACTTCCTTCTGCTGAGCGCGCGGCGTGCCGCCTGCCATCTGCGCCTGCCCCATGGTTCCATAGGTGAACCACGACTCGTAGACGAGATCCGTGGCAACTTCGACAGCTCCGGTGGAGGAAAGGGCGAGCAGGGCGGCGCCGGGAAGATCCACTTTTGTGGATTGCGGAAATTGCGTGCGGACGGAGTAGATCTGAAGCGGGTCGTTGTTCCATTGCGCGCTGTAGACGACGGTCTGCCCGTCCCCGGCAAAGCGGGCATTCGAGAGATAGCCCTGCTGGTAGGTGAGGCGGGTAAATTTCGGCTGCGGTCTCACAGCGAACCGAAGGGCGAACATCCACGCGGCTGCTCCCAGCACCAGTAGGCCGAGAGCCGTCAGCGCCCAGGGGAACCATGGCCGCCGTGCCTTGGGCAGCTCGACGGCGGGGGCGGCAGCCGCTGACGACGTTCCGTTCAATGATTCGAGGGCAAAGGCGAGATCGCTGGCGGATTGGAATCTTCGCTCGCGATTCTTTTCGAGGCATCGGCTGAGAATCCGCTGAAGGCCGAGCGGGCCTTGCCATCCCGTGCCGTTCAGCTCCGGCGGCTCTTCGCGCAGGATTGCGGTCATGGTTTCCGCGGAGGTATCGCGCCGGAAGGCGCGCTTGCCGGTGAGCATTTCGTAGAGCACGGCGCCGAAGCTGAAGATGTCGGAGCGCGCGTCAGTGGGTTCCCCGCGGACCTGCTCGGGCGACATGTAGCCGACGGTGCCCATCACGGTGCCGGGCAAAGTGGCGGGACTGGTCAGCGTGGCGGCCGCGTCCTGAACTTCCGCGGCCGTCGCCAGCTTGGCCAAACCGAAATCCAGGACTTTGACGCGCCCGTCGCGGGTGATAAAGACGTTTTCCGGTTTCAGGTCACGGTGCACGATTCCTTTCTCGTGAGCAGCCGCAAGTCCCGTGGCGATACCAAGCGAGTACTCGATGGCGCGGCGCACTGGTAACGGTCCGGCGTCGAGAATCTCCCGGAGCGTTTGTCCCTCGAGAAGTTCACTGACCAGGAAGGGCGCACCCTGATGAGTGCCAATGTCATGGATTGCCAGAATGTTCGGATGGTTCAGGGCGGCAATGGTGCGTGCTTCCTGCTCGAAACGGCGGAGGCGATCCGCGTCGTTGGCGAGCGCCTCGGGCAGGACTTTGACAGCGACGTCGCGTCCGAGCCGTGTATCGCGGGCGCGATAGATTTCGCCCATGCCGCCTGCGCCGATGGGTGCGGCGATTTCGTAGGGCCCGAGTTTTGTGCCGGAGAGCAGTGTCATGAGTGCGCGCGATTATAGCGTGGGGAGCAGGGATTTCGCGGGCCGCCTTGGGCCAGGCTACGGCGGGCCTGTCGGGGTGTAGAATCCCGGGATGCGACGCGGCGCGTGGCTGGTCTTGCTCCTGCTTCTCGCGATGCAGTGCGCGCGGGCGGACACCATCGTGCTCAAAAACGGCGGCCGAATTTCCGCCACGAACGTGACGGTGGAAGGGGACCGGGTTTACTACGAGACGGCTTCCGGGCGTTCCAGCGTGGCGAAGTCCGAAGTCGAGCGGATCGAACTCGGCGATTCTTCCGGTCCGAGCGCGAGCGCGCCCGCCAATCTGCCGCTGCTGATGCCGCGCGTGGACCTGGGCGGAGGCCGCGCGGACGTGGCACGCGCCGCCGTACATGATGGCGCGGTTGACGACGTCTACCTGGCGCGCCTAGAAGACGAAACGAGAAACGGCGGGGCGGCGGCGGTGAGCCGGCTGGCGACAGCTTATGACGCGGGCGCACTGTTTGAATTCAATCGCGGAGACATCGAACATGCCCTGTACCTGCTGCGACGAGGACTGACGTTTGCACCGGAGCACCTGAGCCTTCTGTTGAATCTTTCCCGGTTGCAATTGCGCCGTGGCGAATACACCGCGGCACTCGATTCCCTGGTGCGCGCGGAACAGGTCGCTCCCGACGACCCGGACACAGCTGTGCTGCTCGGCTGGGCGTACCGCCGCACCAACCGGCTGGACCGGACGGTAGAAGAATGGAAACGGGCCCTGAGCCTGCGACCGGACCCCAGGCTCGAGGGATCACTTGCGAACGCCGAGCGCGACCTGGAAGAGGAACGGAGCTACCGGGCGGAGGAGAGCAGCCATTTCGCGCTGCGGTACAGCGGCAGCGCGACGGCGCTGTTCCTGCCGGGCGAGGTGCTTCGCGCGCTGGAGTCGCACTTCCGGGATCTCCAGACGGAACTGAATTTCACGCCTCCGGAATCGATCGCCGTGATTCTCTACACAGACAAGGCGTTTGCGGACATTACCAACGCACCGAATTGGGCGGGCGCGCTGAATGACGGGCGGATCCGCGTGCCCGTGCATGGACTCACTGCCGTCGATGATCGACTGAGCCGAGTGCTGAGGCACGAGCTGACGCACAGCTTCATTTTTCAGAAAACCGGAGGGCTGTGCCCCACGTGGCTGAACGAAGGCCTGGCGCAGTGGATGGAAGGGAAACGCAGCGAGAAGTTTGCCGCCACGCTGGCCAAGGCGATCGAATCCGCTCAAGTGCGGGCCCAGAGCGCCGGACAAACTTCGGTGGCGCCGGGCTGGCTGGAAGGCTCGTGGACGGGGCGGTCTGCGGACGAGGCCACAGTGCTCTACTCGCTGTCGCTGGCCATGGTCGAATACATCATTCGCACGAACGGTATGGCAGATATCGGGCGGCTGCTGGACACCATTACCGCCGGACCTTCGACGGAGGCGGCTCTGCGGAGCGTGCTGCAGATGGATTACAGCGGACTCGAAAAGGAAACCGCGCGCTACCTTCGCCGCACGTACGCGCAGTAGAAGACGGAAGGTCGGACCACGGGGACAACGCGAGAGCGGCGAGCCGGCGCACTTGCCTGGAGACATTTTCGAAAGCGGTTTAGAGTCCTTGTTTCACTTTCCCATTGAACGCCGCAAGTTCGTTGGTTAGCCTCGTTCCCGCCGTAATGAGGCAGCTTTGCCCGAAGCCTCGTCTATGACTCCCGGAGGGACTGAATGCGGCGAATAGGCCTAATCCTGGCAATGATTTTTGTTTGGCCGGCTCTCGCGACCTCGCCGACGGCATTCGCGCAAGCACCCGCTGCTCCCAAGGAACCAGTCACAATCGCCGCAAAGACCGCGGGAATGCAGAAATTGCCGGGTTATGTCGCACTGTACTGGGATGAGAAGGCCGGAAAGATGTGGCTCGAAGCCGGGGACTGGGACACGGAGTTTCTGTATATCGAGTCGCTGCCGGCAGGAGTGGGATCGAACGACATCGGGCTCGACCGCGGGCAACTGGGCCAGACGCGCGTGGTGCGGTGGGAACGCAGCGGGCCGAAGGTGTTACTTGTGGAAGCGAATTACAGGTATCGCGCGGTCAGCGACAGCGCGGACGAGCGGCGAGCGGTGCGCGAATCGTTTGCCGAATCGGTGCTGTGGGGATTTGAAGCGGCGGCGGAAGAGGACGGACGGGTGCTGGTGGACGCAACGAGCTTCTTCCTGCGCGATACGCACAACGTAACCGGAGTGCTCCAACGCACGCACCAGGGAAATTTCCGGCTCGACGCGTCGAGGTGCGCGTTCTTCCTGCCGCGCACGCGAAACTTCCCGCTCAACACGGAAGTCGAAGTGACGCTCACGTTTACCGGGGACGATCCGGGCAACTGGCTGCGGCAGGTGGTGCCGACGCCGCAGGCGGTGACGGTGCGAGAGCACACCTCGTTTGTGCAGCTTCCGGCTACTGGGTACAAGATGCGGCGGTACGATCCGCGCGCCGGATATTTCGGCATCGAATACGCCGATTACGCGACGCCGGTGGGCGAGCCGCTGGTGAAACGGTTTATCGCGCGGCACCGGCTGGCGAAAAAAGACCCGACGGCAGCGATGAGCGAACCTGTGCAGCCCATCATTTATTACCTCGACCGGGGCGCGCCCGAGCCGATCCGCTCCGCGCTGATGGACGGGATGCGCTGGTGGAACCAGGCGTTTGAAGCGGCGGGATATAAGGACGCATTCCGCGTGGAACTGCTGCCGGAAGGCGCAGACCCGATGGACATCCGCTACAACCTGGTGCAGTGGGTGCATCGGGCCACCCGCGGATGGTCGTATGGCGGCGCGGTGACCGACCCGCGGACGGGCGAAATGCTGAAGGGGCACGTGACGCTGGGCTCGCTTCGCGTGCGGCAGGACTATCTGATCGCCGAGGGGCTGCTGGCTCCCTACACGGGGGAGGACATCCCGCCGGGAATGCTGGCGATGTCGCTGGCGCGGCTGCGGCAGCTTGCGGCGCACGAAGTGGGCCACTCGCTGGGGCTGCTGCACAATTTCGCGGCCAGCACGAACAACCGCGCCTCGGTGATGGATTATCCGCATCCGCTGGTCACGCTGGGAAAAGACGGCGTGCCCGATCTCTCGGATGCCTACGCCACCGGCATCGGCGAGTGGGACAAGGTGGCCATCGCCTACGGATATCAGGATTTTCCGCCGGGCACGGACGAGCAACAGGGCCTGGAAGCGATCCTGCGGGGCGGGCGCGAACGCGGCCTGCGGTATCTGACGGATCAGGATGCGCGGCCTGCCGGGAGCGCCAGCCCCATTGCGCATCTGTGGGACAACGGCCCGAACGCGGTGGACGAGCTGACGCGGCTGATGACGGTGCGCGCAGCGGCGCTGAAGCGCTTTTCGGAGCACAACGTGCGCATCGGCGCGCCGCTGGCCACGCTGGAGGACGTGCTGGTGCCGCTCTTCCTGCTGCATCGCTACCAGGTGGAGGCGGCGATCAAAGAAATCGGCGGGGTAGATTACACGTTTGCCGTGCGCGGGGACGGCCAGAAGCCACTCGTGCCGGTGGCGGCGGAGGAGCAGAGGCGCGCTCTCGAGGCGGTGCTGAAAACGCTCGAGCCCTCGGCGCTTTCGCTTCCGGAACCGCTGCTGCGCTTGATTCCGCCGAAGCCGCCCGGCTATCAACATGACCGCGAAGATTTCCACGGCCACACGGGGCTGACCTTTGACGCAGTGGCGCCTGCGGAGGCCGCGGCGAACCACGTGACCGCGCTGCTGCTCGACCCGGAGCGCGCCGCGCGGCTGGCGGAAGGCCACGCGGAAGACGCGAAGATGCCCGGCCTCGAGGAAATCGTGGACCGGCTGCTGGCCGCCACGTGGAAATCGGCGCGCGGCGCGGGTTATGCGGGCGAGGTGGGCCGAACGGTGGACGACGTGGCGCTCGAACATCTGTTCACCCTGGCGATGGATGAAAAAGCTCCGGCACAGGTGCGCGCGGTGGCGTGGTCGAAGCTCGAAGAGCTGCGCAAATGGCTTGCCGCACAGACCGCAGGGACCGATCCTGCTCAGCGCGAGCATTTCAGCTATGCGGCGGCGCGTATCGCGCTGTTCCAGAAAAATCCGAAGGACTGGAAGCCCGCGCCGAGTACGGAAATTCCGGAAGGCCAGCCGATCGGCATGGGAGTCTCCGCGCTTTCGCCTTGGATATGCGATGCAGGGGAATTGCCGCAGCCATGAGCTCGCTCGTGGCACAATTCAGGGCGACCGCATGAACAGACGCAGATTCCTCGAGGTGACGGCGGGCCTATCCGTTGCGGCGCTGCTGCCGGAGGGCGCGCGCGCCGCGCCAGCGCGAATCGTGGTGGTGGGAGCCGGAATCGTCGGCAGCTCGATCGCCTACCATTTGGTGCGCCGAGGCGCGCAGGTGACGCTCGTCGAGCGAGCGAAACCGGCCGCGGGCTCGACGGGCAGCTCGTTTGCCTGGATCAACGCCACGTTTTCCAAACAGCCGCGCAATTATTTCGACCTGAACCTGCTGGGGATTTTCGGCTGGAGACGGATGGACCACGAGTTCTCGGGCGAACTGGAAATCCAGTGGGGGGGCGCCGTCGAGTGGTATCCGGCAGGGGCGGCGGCAGACGGGCTACGCAAAGATGTTGTCCGTTCGCAGCAGTGGGGCTATCCAGTGCATCTAGTGGACCAGATCGAATTCCACCGCCTGCTGCCGTTCGTGATGCCGGAGCCGTTTGCCGCGGCCAGCTTCAGCGAACGGGAAGGCGCGGTGGATCCGGTGGCTGTGACGCAAACCATCGTGGAGCGCGCGAAACAACTCGGAGTAAACGTGATGTACCCCTGCGAAGTGACGGGGCTGGTGCGCACGGGCGGCAAAGTGAGCGCGGTGGATACGACGAACGGGCGCGTGGAGCTCAATACGCTCGTGCTCGCTGCCGGCGTGCAGACGCCGCACGTGGCCGCGATGGCCGACGTGCGCGTACCCCTCAAGATTTCTCCGGGAGTGCTGGCGCACACCGCTCCGGTGGCACCGCTGCTCGACCGCGTGGCGCTGGGCCCGCTAGCGCATGTGAAGCAGAATCCTGACGGGCGCGTGGTCACGGGAGGCGATTTCGGCGGAACTCCGGTGACGGACACGAGCCGGGAGTTCGGGGAAAAACTAGTGGCTCGCGCGGCGGCCTATTTGCCGGAGCTGGCGCAGTCGAAGCTGGAGTCGGTGACGCTGGGCTGGCGGGTCTTGCCGCAGGATGAATTCCCCATCCTGGGTTTCGCGGATAGCTGCCCGAACCTTTACATCGCCGCGACGCACAGCGGCGTGACGCTCGCGCCCATCATCGGCCAGTTCGCCGCGCTCGAAATCCTGGACGGCGCACGCGTGGAGATGCTGGCACCTTACCGGCTCTCCCGCTTCGGCTGAAGCGCAATCAGTTCAGGCCAGGCTTCGTCTCCTTTGCCGAGCCAGTGATGGACACCCCAGCCACGCCTCACCCATTCGACCGCGGGGAAATCCTGCTCCTCGGCGGCCTGGCGCTATTCACTTTTCTCCTGCATCTCGTTTTCTACAAAGGCTACGGATTCTTCCGCGACGAGCTCTACTTCATCGCCTGCAGCCATCGGCTCGACTGGGGCTATGTGGACCAGCCCCCCGGCGTGGCCTTGGCAGCCTGGGCCGCGCGCAGCGTGCTGGGCGACACGCTCTTCTCGGTGCGTTTTGTGCCCTGCGTTTTCGCGGCGCTGCAGGTGCTGCTCACCGGCCTCACCGCGCGCGTCCTGGGCGGTGGACGCTACGCGCAATTCTTCGCCTGCCTGTGCGTTATCGCCGCGCCTCAGTATTTCGGCTCCTGGCTGAATACAGACATGTTCATGACGCTGGGCTGGGCGGCGTGCGCCTGGGTGGCGGCGCGGATTCTGGCTGGTGAGAGCCCGCGCCTGTGGCTGCTGTTCGGTCTGTTTGCCGGGCTGGCGCTCCAGGGAAAACACGCCATGCTGTTTTTCGGATTTGCCTTCGTTGTGGGGTTGCTGCTCGCGCCCCAACGAAAAATGATGCTCAGCCCCTGGATGTGGGCGGGCGGCGCAGTCGCGTTCCTGATTGCGCTGCCCAACCTCATCTGGGAATACCGCCACGACTGGGCCACCGTCGAGCTGCTGACCAACATCGCGAAGAGCAATAAGAACCTCGTGCTCAGCCCGGTTCAGTATCTGTGGTCCAACATTGAATCCATGGGGCGGTACTCGCTGCCGGTGTGGGGGACGGGCCTGCTGTGGTATCTCGTCGCGCCCGCCGGGCGGCGATTTCGCGCGCTGGGCTGGAGCTGGGTGATTGCCCTATGCACCTTTCTCGCGTTGAAGGGCAAAGACTATTACCTTACGCCCATGTACGCCATGCTGTTTGCCGCCGGCGCGGTGGCCTTCGAAACGTCGACCGCGCTCCGTGGCGTGATGCTTCGGACTGTGCCGCGCGTGGCGCTTCCGGTCGTCGTGCTGACCGGCGGGATGATCGGGTGGCCCTTCGGCATGCCCGTGATGCCGGTGGAAAAATTTATCGCTTACCAGGAAGCCCTCGGCGTCGTCCCGAAGAAAACAGAGAACATCGCCCTCGGCAAATTGTCGCAGCAATACTCCGACATGTTCGGCTGGCCGGAGATGGCCGGTGCGGTTGCGAAGGTGTACCAGTAGCTGCCCGCCGAGGAGCGTGCGAAATGCGGCATTCTCACGCGAAACTACGGCGAGGCCGGCGCCATTGATTATTTCGGCCGCGCGTACGTTCTGCCGCCCGCCATCAGCGGCCACCAGAATTATTGGCTGTGGGGCCCGGGACCCTACACCGGGGAATGCCTGATTGTGGTGGGTTATACCCGGGCGAAGCTGGAGGAGTGGTTCACCGGCGTCGAGCAAGCCGGCGAGACCTACCAGCAGTACGCCATCTCCTTCGAGAATCACCGCCCCATCTGGATCTGCCGAGGGCCCAAATTCGGTACGCTGCGCGACCTCTGGCCACAGCTCAAATTCTGGTTCTAGTGTGCGCTTCCGGCCGGGTTGTAGCGCAGGGCGTCAGGCCGGCGCTACAGGGCGTAGTCTTGACAGTCCAGTAAAGCCCGCATAGCCTCTGCGCGGGGTCATGCCATCCGACACCTATCTGGCCTGGCTGGCGCTTGGGCTGACGCCGGGACTGGGAGCAAGGCTGGCTGGAAAGCTGCTGCGTGAGTTTGGTTCGCCGGAAGGGGTCTTTGCAGCATCGCTTACGGCGCTCGAGGCTTGCCACATCTCCGCGGAGGCGGCGCAGGCCATCCGGTCGCAGCAGCCGCTGAGGCTGGCGGAAAAAGAGCTGGCGCGCGTCCGGGAGCTGGGCTCGAAGCTGCTGACCTGGGATGATCCCGCCTATCCAGGCCGCTTGCGGGGAATTTACGATCCACCGCCGGTGCTTTACGTCCGGGGAAATCCGGAGCTGCTGGCGAAGCATGCGATTTCTATTGTGGGCTCGCGCAAACCCTCTCCTTACGGCGTGCAGATGGCGGAAAAACTGGGACGGGATCTGGGTGCGCGCGGCCTGGTGATCATCAGCGGAATGGCGCGCGGGATTGACGCCTCGGCGCACCGGGGCGCGCTCGATGCGCTGAAGCAAAGCGGGCGCGGGGCCACGGTGGGGGTGCTGGGGACCGGTATCGACGTTGTTTATCCGAAGGAGAACCGGAAGCTTCACGAAGAGATCGCCCAGCAGGGCTGCCTGATCTCCGAATTCCCGCTGGGGAGCTTCGCCGCGCCTCAGAATTTTCCGGTGCGCAACCGCATCATCGCCGGCATGGCGCTCGGCGTGGTGGTGGTGGAAGGCGCGCAATACTCCGGCTCGCTGATCACCGCGCGCCTGGCCATGGAATTCGGGCGCGAAGTGTATGGAGTGCCCGGCAACGTGACGCACGCCGGGAGTTTCGGGCCGAACCAGTTGATCAAACAGGGCGCGAAACTGGTGACCGGCTGGGAGGACGTTGTCGAGGAGCTGCCGACCGACATCCGCGGTGAGCTGTTTCCGGCCGAGAGCGTGTCCGCCGAAGAGCGGGCCACGCTGCTCGAGTCCACGTTTTCTGCGGAGGAGAAGACTTTGTACGGGCTGCTTTCCGCGGACAAGCCGCGGCATGTGGACGAACTCGTGGAGCTTTCCGGCCTCAGCTCCAGCGAGGTCCTGGCCTCTCTGTTCGAGCTGGAAATGCGCGGGGCCATCCGGCAGATGCCCGGGAAACACTTTGTGAAATCCCTCTTGTAAGTCTTTGCCCACCTGTGACTAAGATGATTCGCGAAGAGAGGGGAGGCGCGCTCCGGTAACCTTTCCGGTGGAGTGCGCATCCATTCAGGGCAAAGAGGCCGCCGAACACCGATCACTCTATGGCACGCTCGCTCGTCATCGTCGAGTCACCCGCGAAGGCAAAGACCATCAACAAATATCTGGGACGCGATTATGTCGTAAAGGCGTCCTATGGCCACGTGATGGACTTGCCGCGCAAAGAGATCGGCATCCTTCTGCCCGAAGAGAACGGCGGCAAGAAACGGAAACGGAAGGCCAAGGCCGGGGGCAAAGAGACCGCAAAGAGAGCGCCCCGGAGCGCGGCGGCAACACCCGAAACCATCTTCGAACCCAAGCTGCAGATCATTCCCGGCAAGGCAAAGGTGATTAACGACCTGAGGCGCGCCGCGTCGACTGCGGACTCCATCTATCTTGCGGCCGACCCGGACCGGGAAGGCGAAGCCATATCGGCGCACTTGAAGCTGGTGCTGTCGAAGCCCGCGCGCTTTACGATTGACGCAGCGACGGAAGAAGGAAAGAACGGGAAGAACGGAAGCAAGAACGGCAAGAGCGCGGAGCCGAGGGCAAAACAAAAGCCCGCGAAGACCGCGCCGGTGCGCGCCGCAGATCCGAAGAAAATCTTCCGGGTGACGTTCAACGAAATCACGCAAAAGGCGGTGAAAGAGGCCTTCGAGCATGCGGGCCAGTTGAACGAAAACCTAGTGGACGCACAGCAGGCCCGGCGCGTGCTGGACCGCATCGTCGGTTACAAAATTTCGCCGCTGCTGTGGGACAAAGTGCGCCGAGGGCTCTCGGCTGGGCGCGTGCAGACCGTGGCGCTGCGGCTGATTGTCGAGCGCGAGCAGGAAATCCGCGCGTTCGTTCCCAAGGAGTACTGGACCATTCACGCGCTGCTCGATGCGGGCGCGCCGCCGACGTTCGAAGCCAAGCTGGTGAAGCACCAGGGCGCAGAAATCGAAGTGCCGAACGAGGCGGAAGCCCAGCGCATCGTGGCCGAATGCGAGGCAGCGCGCTGGCAGGTGGCGGCAGTGACGCAGAAGGAGCGCCGGCGCTACGCGCCTCCGCCGTTCACTACGTCCAAGCTGCAGCAGGCCGCTTACAACCGCCTTCGCTACACGGCCAAACGCACCATGGCGCTAGCGCAGCGGCTCTACGAAGGGGTGGAGCTGGGCGAAGAAGGCAGCGTGGCGCTGATCACCTATATGCGGACGGATTCGGTGCGCGTATCGGCGGACGCGCTGACCCAGGTACGCGAACTGATTCCCGCGGCGTACGGCGCCGACTATCTCCCCGAGAAGCCGAACTTCTACAAATCGAAGAAGGAAGCGCAGGAAGCGCACGAGGCCATCCGTCCGACCGACGTGACGCGCCGGCCGGAGGACGTGCGGCGATATCTGGACGACGACGTCTTCAAGCTCTACCAGCTCATTTGGCAGCGCTTTGTGGCCTCGCAGATGGTGCCTGCAGTGTTCGATCAGACCACCATCGATATCACCGCGGGCGACTATACGTTTCGCGCATCCGGCTCAGTGGAAAAATTCAAGGGCTACCTGGCGGTGTATCAGGCCGCCGCGGGCGACGATGAAGACGCGGACTCGGGCGCGGAAGGCGGGGCGCTGCCGCAGGTCACCGAAGGGCAGGCGCTGCGGCTGGAGAAGATCCGGCCGGAGCAACATTTCACCGAGCCTCCGCCGCGGTACACGGAAGCGACATTGGTGCGCGAGCTGGAAGACAAAGGCATCGGCCGGCCGTCCACTTACGCCACGATTATTTCGACCATCGTCGAGCGCGAATACGTGACCAAGGATCAGGGGCGCTTCACGCCTACGATGCTCGGCGAACGGGTGAGCACGCTGCTGGTGAAAAGCTTCGCGGACGTTTTCGACGTAGGATTCACCGCCAAGCTTGAGGAAGAACTGGACGAGATTGAGGAAGGCAAGATCGGCTGGCGCAAATCGGTGACCGATTTTTACAAGCCGTTCGTCGAGGACCTGGAGAAGGCCGAGGGCGAAATGGCTTCCTACAAAGCGGGCATCCCGACGGGCCAGAAGTGCGAGAAATGCGGCCAAGGCGAGCTGCTGGAACGCATCAGCCGCCACGGATTTTTCCTGGGCTGCAGCCGCTATCCCGAATGCGATTACATCTGCGATCTCGCGCCGGAGACCCGGGGCGAAGAAGTGGAAAGCGAAGCCGGGCCCGAGTACTGCGACAATTGCGGGCGCGAGATGATCCTGAAGCGCGGCCAGTGGGGGCCGTTTCTGGCGTGCAGCGGGTATCCGAATTGCCGGACCACGCGGCGAATCGTGCAGGGAACACGCCGGGCGCGCCAGCCGGACCAGCCGCTGGGCGAAAACTGTCCGGACTGCGGCCAGCCATTGTTGATCAAGCACGGCCGGTACGGAGAATTCATCGGATGCTCCGGCTATCCGAAGTGCAAGTACATCCGCTCGAAAACGCTGGGCATCAAGTGCCCGAAGTGCGGTGCGGGCGAGTTCGTGGAACGGCGCGCGCGAAAGGGACGCATGCGCGCGTTCTACGGCTGCAGCCGATATCCGGATTGCGATTTCACCACGCCGCACCGGCCGATTGCCGAGCCCTGCCCGAAGTGCGGCGCGCCGTTCATCGTCGAAAAGCGCTCGAGGAACGCGGCGCCCGTGCGCGCCTGCATCAACGAGAAGTGCGATTGGGAGACGGCCGCGCCGCAAGAGAAAGCCGCGGAGACGGAGCCCGCGGAAGTGCACGCGGGCACGGCGAAATCCTGACCCACGCACGGGGCAGCCTGCCTGCACCGTTTAGACAACCGCATTCCCGGCTGGAAACGCTCTCTTGCGCCCTGCATCCTACAATTTCGTAGGACAGGGCATGAAATCCGCCATCGAGCGTTACCTCTATCATCTGCGCACTGAACGCAACGCTTCGCCCCATACGCTGCGCAACTACAAAAGCGACTTGCGACAGTTCTTCGAGTACCTGAGCCCGCCGGGAGCGGGAAAACCTAAACTCGAGAGCGCCGACCACCATCTGATCCGGGAGTATGTGGGCTGGCTTTACGACCAGCACTTGGAACGCTCGTCGATTGGCCGGAAACTGGCCACGCTGCGATCATTTTTCCGCTTCTGCGTGCGTGAGGGCAAGATGGCTTCGAACCCAGCGCGGCTGGTGCCTACGCCGAAGCTGGCGCGCCGCCTGCCGGAGGTTCCCGGTACGGAGGAAATGAACCGGTTCCTCGACGGCATGAAGTCGTACCGGCCCCCGGCGCCGCAGCGGCGCGGAGCCAAACAGGCCGAGGGAAGCGCGTCTGCCGAACGCGGGGCTGCGGACCATCCTTTGCTGGAACGCGACCGCGCCATCTTCGAATTGCTTTACAGCTCGGGCCTGCGAGTGAGCGAACTGGTGGGATTGAACCTGGAAGATGTGGACCGGGAATCGCAGATGCTGCGCGTGCGGGGCAAGGGACGCAAGGAGCGCCTGGTGCCATACGGAAACAAGGCGCGGCTGATGCTGGAATCCTACGACGCGGAGCGCGCGGGGCTGCTCTCGCGGGCGCGAAGGGGCGGCTCGGCGCAGGCGTTGTTTCTGAACTACGGCGGCCGGCGTCTGCGGGCACGGTCGGTGGGCCGAATCGTGAAAAAGTACGCGCGGCTGCTTTCGACCGGATGGAACGCGCACCCGCATACGTTCCGGCACGCGTTCGCCACGCATCTGCTGACCGAAGGCGCGGACCTCCGCGCCATCCAGGAACTGCTCGGCCACAGCTCGCTTTCCACGACGCAACGATACACGCATGCATCGATCCGTCACTTGATGGACGTTTTCGACAAATCGCACCCGCGCGCCTGAGGGCGCTGCAGGCGAGGGAAGATGTGCGCGCTCATCCTGCCGCTTTCCAATACACCGTGTACCGCTCGTCGAAAATCTTGTAGAGAGGCGACAGGCGGATTTGGTCCTTCGCGCCAATGCTGCAGAATTCGAGCGGCGTCCCCCGCACCGGCTCGATCCAGTCCACCGACGGGCCGACACCTCGAGCGATGGGCGGGACAGTGATTCCCTTCTCCGGATCGGGACCCAGCGGGCCGTACATCATCTCGCGTGTGAGGCCGGATCTGCCCAGCCGCCCGGAGAGCGCCAGCGGGCCATACATCGCCGCCTGAAGATTTGGATCATCCGGCAGCGGCTCCCTTCGCAGGGCCATGGGCAGGCGCACGCGGATCCGGCCGCCACTCTTCCAATTCCCTTCCAGCCGGCAGTAACGTCCGGCCTGAGCCAGGATGCCTTGCTGCCTGTCCACAACAGTGACCTCGGCCTCCTGCGCAACCCATCCAGGAATCCGCACGCGCACGGGCACGGGTTCGGCCCGGGTGGTTTTCAGTTTGATCGTCGTGCCGGCTTCTTCCGGGAAGTTCGTCTCCTGAACCAGGGTGAGCCCCTTCTCTGGCCAGTGCACCTCGGAGGAAATGAACTGATTCACGGTAATCGACTCGCCGTCGTGCCAGTAAATCGAGTCGGTGAATTTCGCGAACTCCTCAGCGCCCGTTCCCGTACAGCACCAAAAAGCTCCGTAGGGCGTGCCGAAGGTTTTCCAGAGCCCCGGGGCGAGCGAGAGGTAATACATCTTCATCCCGTCGGAATCCTGCGTGCCCAGCCGTGTGTTGAAGAGAGCGCGTTCGTAATAGTCCATCGCGGCTGAATCCCCAGTCCAGCCGTAGATGTGGCGCGTAAGCTTCATCATGTTGTAGGAGCAGCAGCACTCCTCGGCGGAGGGGCCGAGTTCGGTGGAGAATTTGCCGGGATCGGTGCGCCAGGCTTCGTTGTTGCTTGTTCCGCCGGTGCAGTAGGTGCGTTGCGAAGTCACCTGGTGCCAGAAATACTTGGCGATCTCCCGGTAGCGCGGGTCGCCGGTGAGTCCGTAGCCGCGGGCGGCGCCAATCACTTTGGGGATGTTGGTGTTGGCGTGCAGCCCCTTGAGCTCGTCGCGACGGTCGGCGAGCGGATCGAAGAACCGCTTATGGTCGAAGCGGCGCGCCAGGGCGAGGTAGCGTTCCTTCTTCGTGGAGGCGTAGAGGTCGAAGAGAGCCTCGTTCATGCCTCCGTGCTCGACCATCTGCATGCGCGCCCATTGCTCGTCGCCGATGGGCTTCAGATAAGTTTCGACCCAGCCGGCCATCCGCTCCGCGGTCTCGAGCGCCTGCTCGTTGCCGCAATGCGTGTACATATCCAGATGGCCGGCCAGAATCTTGTGGTAGGTGTAGAAAGGCGCCCACACTTTCTTACCTTCCCGCAAGCGGTCGTAGAACTCGGCGGGATACGCGCCCAGATAACCGTTCGCATCGAGCGCCTTCTGGCACACGGCGAGTTCCGCCACGAGCGCGTCGCCCTTGCGCTTCATATCCTCGTCGCCGGCGCCCGCATACTGGAGCGCGCAGGCGGAGAGGATGTGCCCTCCGGCGAAGTGCCCGCGCAACTCGCACTTCGGCTCCTCCCATCCTCCGAGGGGCTCGGCCTGCGACGGGAGTCCCGCCGTCACACGGAACATGTGCAGGAGCCGGTCGTTGGGCAGCGAGTCCAGGTAACGACGGTTGGCTTCCATCTGCTGGCGGAAAATGCCGGGGCGCAAGCGCACCTGGGCCATAGGAAACGGCTGGAGATTCTGCGGCGCTTCCTGGGAGGCTGCAAAGCACGCTTCGGCGCGCGACGGACGCGAGAAGGCGCCCAAATCCGCCGGTAACAACGTCGCCGCGCCGGCAGCCGCAGCGGCCGCCAGCCATTCGCGCCGCGTCATCGTCCCGTCGTTTTTCATCGGTCGAAATCCTCCCGCGAACTCACGCCAGCGGTTGCGCGTGCCCGGGAAATATGGCAGCGTGGCGGCGCAATCTTATCCCAGCGAGGTACGTATGCCATTTCTATTCCGCAAGATCACGGCGGCCATTCTGAGCGCAGGAATCCTGGTCCCGCCAGTGTATCCCTCCGGAAGCGCAGCGCAAACCGCCGCGAGGCCGGCCGCCGATTTGCCGCCGCGAACGGACTTGGACAGCTATCCCAGCGAGCTCGAGCCGGCCATCGAGCGATTCGAAAGCGATCTGCGAAGCATCGAGCGGCGCTACACCCTTCAGCTTGCGCCTTCGCGCGACGAACGGCTCCGGGAGTTCTACCGGGAGTGGCTCGATTCGCTGGGGAAATGGGACTTCGGCAAACTCGGTCTCGAAGGCAAGGTGGATTCCATCCTGTTCCGCAACGAACTGGAGTACCAACTGCATTCGCTGGATATCAAAGCCAAGCAGTACGCGGAGATGGAACCGCTGTTTCCCTTTGCGAAGACCGTATTCGAGCTGGACGACGGCCGCCGGCGCATGGAGACGGTGGATCCTCGACACGCGGCCGAGCTCATTGCCCAAATCAAAAAGCAGATCGACGAAACGCGCAAGGCTGTGGCATTGGGGCTGAAGCCGGAATCGGAGCAGACAAAAGCAAGCGCGGAGAAACTCCAGCCCATCCATACCCAGAAATTCGCGGCGAATCGCGCGGCTGCCGCGGTGGCCGCCATGCGCGAAGCGCTGAAGCGGTGGAACACGTTCTACAACGGCTACGACCCGCTGTTCACGTGGTGGGTGGCCGAGCCCTATAAGGAAGCCGACAAAGCGCTGGAAGATTACCGCACGTTTTTGCGCGAGCAGGTAGTGGGAATCAAAGGCGACGACAAGGAAGCCATCGTGGGCGATCCCATTGGGCGCGACGCGCTGCTGGTCGAGCTGGCCCACGAGATGATTCCCTACACGCCCGAGGAGCTGATTGCGCTGGCCAAAAAGGAATTGGCGTGGTGCGACGGCGAGATGATCAAGGTGTCGCGCGAGATGGGCTACGGCGACGACTGGCACAAAGCCGTCGAGAAGGTGAAGGAGAACACTGTGGACCCCGGGAAGCAGCCGGAGATGATCCGCAAGCTCGCCGAGGACGCGATTGGGTACGTTGAAACGAACGATTTCGTCACCGTGCCGCCGCTCGCCAAGGAAGACTGGGGCATGCTCATGATGACACCCGAGCAGCAGCTCGTGGCGCCCTTCTTTCTGGGCGGTGTGGACATCCTGGTCTCTTATCCCACGGACACCATGACGGAAGAGCAGAAGTTGATGAGCATGCGGGGGAACAACTACGGCTTCGCGCATGCCACTGTGTTTCACGAGCTGATTCCCGGACATCACCTGCAATCCTTCATGACGCAGCGCTACAAGCCATATCGGCAGATGTTTCACACGCCGTTCTGGACGGAGGGCTGGGCACTCTACTGCGAGCTGATGTTCTGGGACATGGGGTTCGACAAGACGCCCGAGGAAAAAGTCGGAGCGCTGTTCTGGCGCATGCACCGATGCGCCCGAATTATTTTTTCGCTCAGCTTCCACCTGGGGAAGATGACGCCGCAGGAGTGCATCGACTTCCTGGTAGAACACGTGGGCCACGAGCGCGACAACGCCGCAGCGGAAGTGCGCCGGTCGTTCGGAGGCGGGTATTCTCCGCTCTATCAGGCCGGGTATCTGTTGGGCGGGTTCCAATTCCGCGGGCTGCATCGCGAGCTGGTGGAAACGGGAAAAATGACCAACCGCGACATGCACGACCGGATCCTGCGCGAAAACAACATGCCCGTGGAAATGGTTCGGGCGCTGCTGACTGGGCAGGCACCGGAAAAGGATTTCAAAACTTCCTGGAAGTTCTACGGGGACGTCAAGCTTTGAACGAGCGCGCAGCATCCAGAAGCGTCAGGCCGGCGTAGCGCTCCCTCTTTCCGCCACCTCATCTGGGGCATCCCGCCGCGGAGGGATCGCGCCCCTACAGGCGCGGGAATCACAGCTCAGCGCGCGGACTCATCCAGCAATTCCTTCAGGTACTGCTGCCAGACCGCGGCCCACGTGTGTGTGCCGTGGCCGTGCGTCTGGCCGGAAACGGGGATCAGCACGAATTTCCCGTTCTTCACGCGCTTGATCTCGCGCTCGGCAATGCCAAGTTCGGGCGGATTGATGAAATCGTCGGCGGAGTTTACAAACATTACGGGCGCCGTAATCGCTTCGAGCTTCGACGAGGGATCGTAGTTCCGCGAGGCGTTCACGGCATAGAGCATGTCGTTCGCGTCCAGAGTGGCGCTGACGCGCGCAAAGTAGTCGTCCAGGTATTTGTCCGCCGCGTCGCGTGTGGAATAACTGGACTGCATGAGCAGCGGCGCGCTCCCGGCGATGAGCAGAAAATCGACGGCGATCTGGATGCCCGCGCGCGGTTCGGCGGTGTATTCGCCGTTCTTCCAGTCGGGGTCCTTGCGGATTCCGTCAATCACCATTTTTCTCCAGATGCGGTTGCGCCCCGCAATCTGAACGGGCTGGCAGGCCAGAGGCATCAGAGCGTCCATGAACTGCGGATAGGTTTCCGCCCAGACCCAGGAGTGCATACAGCCCATGGAGGTGCCGAGGATCAGGCGCAGGTGATTGACGCCCAGGCCTTTTTCCAGCAGTTCGTGCTGCGCGGCCACCATGTCGTCGTAATCGTAGGAAGGAAAATGCGCGTGGATGCCGTCGCTGGGCTTTGAGGATTTTCCGTGGCCCACATTGTCGGGAAGAATGATGAAGTAACGGCTGGTGTCGAGCAGTTGGCCGGGCCCGTAGAGCACTCCGGCAAATTGAGGCTGGAGAAACTGCCGGCCGGAACCGCCCGTGCCGTGGAGAATGAGCACGGCATTGGTCACGCGACCGGAGGCGTCCTTTACCGGCTTACCGAGCGTCATGTAATGCAGACGCAACTCCGACAAGGTTTCGCCGGATTTGAAATGGAAGTCACGGGCGATGTAGTCGTGCTCTTCCGGCGTGGGCGCCGCCTGCTGCGGCCAAGCAGGCGCGGCAAGCAGAATGGCCAGGGCGAAGATTCTCACGGTTTGGTTCATTGTCGATACCTCCGCGCGCGGCACTGTAGCACGAGCTTCACCTTCCCCGAGGCGCGCGTTTGCCGGGAATTCTTCACAGCGATTGGGCAAAGGAGCAGGGGGGCGTAGTATGGCAATTAGACGGTCTCGAAGAGACTGGAGGGGAGGTGCTGCTATGGCAATCACGGTGAAACCGATTTCGCTTTGGCGGAAAGAGATAGCGAACCAGGTTGGGACGCTCGCGCATACGCTCGAGCCGGTTGCTAATGCCGGGGCAAAACTGCAAGTGCTGATGGCATATCGCTACCCGGGCGAGGGAGGAAAAGCGGCAATCGAGCTTTATCCCATTGTTGGCAAGAAGGTCGCAGCCGCGGCTGGAGATGCGGGGCTGACAGCATCCTCGATTCCAACGCTGCTGGTAGAAGGGGACGACCGGCCCGGGCTGGGGTTCGCTGTCGCTCAAGCCATCTCGGGGGCGGGAATCAATATGGACTTCTTTGTGGCCCAGGCCATTGGCCGAAAGTTTTCCGCGGTCATCGGGTTCGAAACGGAAGACGACGCGAAAAAAGCAGGGCCGCTGATTAAGAAAGCCACGGCAAGCAGGAAGAAGTAAAGAGCAAAGACGAAAGGCCGGCGCGCGACGCGCTTCCTTTGTCAGGAAAACCAGGCGCTACGGCTCGAGGGCTTTCAGGCGGTCGCGCGCGTAGTTGGCGGATTTGCCGGTGGGAGAGAGTTCGAGATATTTCTGAAAGGCCTGCTTGGCCTCGGCGTTTTTGTGGACCGCTTCGTAGGCGTCGCCCAAATTGATGTAGGCGATGGCGCGGTTGGGGTCGAGCGCGATGGACTGGTTGAGCCAGTCGAGCGCGGCCTCGTAATTGCCCTCGCGGAAGAGGGCATAGCCGGCGTTATTGGCGAACAGAGCGCTCTTGGGGTCGAGCTTAGAGGCAGCGGCAAATTTTTCCGCGGCTTCCGCGTAGCGCTTCTCCTTGTAGAGGCGGACACCCTGGTCGTTTAGCCCCTCGGCGCTATCGGCGGCGGGAGCGGCGTGGCCGGTCTGCTTTTTCTGCTTGGCGAGCAGGGCCTGGGCCGCGGCGAGCTGTTTCTTCAGCTCATCGTTCTGCTTGTTGGCGGCCAGAATCTGCGCGCGCATGCCTTCGAGTTCCGCGTTGACCTTGATGGCTTCCTCCCCGAGTTGCTGCGAGGATGAACTCAAAAACTCCGACTCGTGTGTGAGGTCGAAAATAAAATCGCCGCCCTCGCTGCCCACAAGATTGCCGAATACGGGAGTCTGGTGCGAGAGGGATGAGACGGCGGGAATCACGTACGCTGCGAGCTCGGTGCCGGTGATGACGCCATCGCCGTTCAGGTCGGCGCGGCCATCGAGCCCCTGCAAGAGCGTCCAGGTGAAGATGGAATGGCCGTTGGGGCCGTTATCGGCCACCTGTTCATCGGCGCCGCCGGCGGTGAACATCTGGCGGGCTTCGCGGCGTGCAATCTCCTGCAAATAATTCAGCGTGCCGGGCATGCCGGCGCCGCCGCGGGTGAGCGCGAGACCGCTGTAGCAAGAGTCCATGACAAACAGCAGATGCTTTGCAGGAATCGCCTCGGAAATGTCCTGAAAATTGCTCATGGAGATGGCCTGGCCCTGGTAGTCGTTGATGCCGGCTTCGACGGGAATGATGTAGCCGAGGTCGCGTCCGCTGGGAAGTTTTCGTGTGGCGCCGTGGCCAGCGAAGAAAACGAAGACGCGGTCGTCGTGCTTGACCATGTCGGGATTGGCGAGTTTGTCGCCGAGGAGCGACAGAATTTTCTCGCGCGTGGCGTCCTTATCGAAGAGGCCGAAAACGTTTTCCGGCTTGAAATGATATTTCTGAATTAGCACGTCGCGGACAGCCTGCGCGTCGTTGACGGCATAGCGGAGCTTGGGCCAGGTCTGGTAGTCGTCGATGCCGATCACGGCGGCCCAGCTCTCGCGATAGGGAGATTCATAGGGTGAGGGAGCGGGGGCCGCGGCCTGCGGCGGCTCCGGAGTCCCGGCGGGAAAATCGTCGCCTTTCCAGGAGGTGAAGCGGTAGCCCTGCGCCTGGAGCGTCTCGATCAGAGTGGGGAGCACCTCCACGGCGCGCGAGTGAATGTCGTGAAAGAGGATGATGCCGCGGCCGACCACGGCGATGCGATCCAGGACGCGCTGGGCCACCGATTTCGGGATGGGATCGGCCCAGTCCATGGAATCGATGTTCCAAAGCATGACGCGCAGCTTCCGCGAGGCCACGAATTCCGCGATGGCGTCGTTGATGCCGCCGTAAGGAGGGCGGAAGAGCACGGGATCTGACTTGACGATGTCGCGGAGCAGCGTACTGGTGGAATCGATCTCGCGCGTGTAGCCGGCTGCATCCAGTTTGGTGAGCAGCGGATGGCTATAGGAGTGATTGGCGAGCGTGGAACCTTCGTCGAGGACGCGGTAGCTGGCGGCGGAGGTTGTGGTCCACTTCACCTCGCCGCCACTCTCGAAGGAGCCGAGGTTGCGGCCGATTTCGAAAAAAACAGCTTCCAATTTGTATTT
>DASPSB010000027.1:0-3064 GCA_035624135.1 Candidatus Acidiferrales bacterium
ACGAGCGCGTCCACTTCCGGGATTTGCTCGCGGACCTGCGCGCCGAAGCGCTCCACCAGGCATCCGGCCACTACGAGACGCTGAGCGCGTCCCGTGCGCTTGTATTCGGCCATTTCCAGGATGGTGTTGACGGATTCCTGCTGCGCGGGCTCGATGAAGCTGCAGGTGTTCACGACGAGCACGTCGGCTTCCTCCGGCCGGGGCGTGAGCTCGTAGCCGTGGCGCGAGAGAATGCCCATCATCACCTCGCTATCCACGAGGTTCTTGGGGCAGCCCAGGCTGATAAAACCAAGTTTGCGCGGAGTGGTCACGATGCCGTGGCAATCGTAATTATTCAGTGTATCACGGCGGTTCGAAGAGACCGTTCCAGGACGGCGCTGGACCGAGAAGTTCAGGACACAGCGGCGCGCAGGTACTCTTCTACGGCGTTCAGCGCGCGCGCGAGCGCCGTGGTGTCTGCAGGCTCGCGGCCGAAGCGCGAGGCTTCGTACAGGCGGGTCATCTCCGCAACACGTTCGGCGAGATGGGCGGGAGAGAGGCTGAGCGCGAACTCGCGTGCGGTCTGCGAATCCGACTTCCGGAATCCGCGGCGATCGAGCGCGCGCAGCAGGCGGGAGTAGTAGAGAGTGGCGAGGCGCGGGGCCCGCTCCGGCTGACGCGCATAACCGCGTCCGGCGCGGGCGCGGGCAGTGACCCACAGGTCGGCGAGCGCGCGACCGCGCGCCAGCAGCAGAACCACGATGGCCAGCAGGAGCGCGGGTACGAGCAGCAGCCGCGGGCTTTCCTTTATGCCACCCTCCAGCACGCGATGCCAGCCCTGTACCCAGTGCACGCCGGCTTGCTGCTTGAGAGTGAGGAAGCGCTGGATCCAGTAGCTCCAGTCGCGCGCCGTGCGCTGCGCGTTCGATGCCAGGCGCATTTGTTGCGACTGGCTGTAATTGATCACCCATTCGCTCCAGGCCATTTCGAACCAGTCCCAGTAATAGGCCAGGCGGCCGAGAGAGAATTCGGGCTTCGAGCCGGCAGGCGGCGTGGGATCGAAGGGGATCCATCCGTAGTTGGGGAAATAGACCTCGACCCAACTGTGCGCGTCGCTGGCGCGCACGATGTAGGAATCCGCCACGTCGTTGTATTCGCCAGGAAGAAATCCATTGATGTAGCGCGCGGGGATTCCAAGCGAGCGCACCATCACGGTCATGGCGGTGGCGAAGTATTCGCAATGGCCGGCGCGGCGGTGCAGCAGAAAGTAGGCGAGCGGGTCCTTGGGCGGCGGATCAGGTTGCGTGAGCGTGTAGCCGAAGCGAGTGCGCAGATAGAGCTCGATGGCTTCGCTTTTATCGAATGGAGTGGCCGCGCGCCGCGTGATCTCGCGTGCGAGTTGCGGTATGGCGGGGTCGAGCGGCGGAAGCTGGAGGTAGGTCTCCCGGATTTCGGCGGGATAGGTCGTGGATGCTTTGCGCAGCTCCTCCGGAGGAATCACGGGCACCAGCGCGCGCCCTTCGTAGAGGAATTTGGTGAAGTTGTTGTAGGGCGTGAAGATCGAGTTCGTCTGGTCCACCAGCAGAAAGCGCGTAGGCGAGTCGCGCAGAGGATTGCCCGTGTCCCGGCCAAACGGCCCACGAACGGCCACGGGATGCGAAAGGATGAACAGCGAACTGGTGGCCAGCGGTTCGAGCAGGACCGAGTAATGGACCTCGCGGAACCGGTTGCCCAGCTCCGGCGAGTGCGAAGACGGAAGCTGATACCAGCCGTCGTACCCCGGCATGATGGGATGATTTTCGTGCTCGCTGGTGTACCAGCGGTGGCCGTCGAACGTGGTGAGGGCGATGCCGCGCCAGTGCAGGTTGGGCACCGCGTCCCGCGGCAAATCCATTCGCGTGCGCATCACTACTGCGGTATGCAGCTTGATTTCGCCGATCTGCCCGAGTTCGACGTTGTCCGTGAATCCGGAAATCAGCGTGGGATTGAAGTTCAGTCCGCCGAGGTAGCCGGCTGGGAAGCGCGGCAGCACGACAAAGATCACGGCGCCGGCAGAGAGAGCGCCCAGCGTCATCAACACCGCGGTAATACCGAGAGCGTGGCCCAGGCGGCGCGCAGCGGGAGTGCGCGATTCGAGCGGCGGCGCGACCGCGCCCTCCGCACTGCGCCGCATCTCCAGGCTCATGAACGTGGACACGCCCAGAATCAGGAACAGCGAGAGAAAGATCATGAATGCCGTGTCGATCGTGAGGATCGCCGAGGCGAGCAGAGCGGCCAGCGCCACCATCGAAAGGAACAGCAGGTCGCGCGTGGTGCTTGCGGAGAACAGGCGCATCATCATGACGAACAGCATGAAATGGATCGCGGCGTGGAGCGCGGCGTAGAGCCAGGCGTTGGGGACTGCGCCGACAAACGCGCGCGAAATTACGAATAAATCGAGGGGAAAAAACAAGAGGTATATGGAAACGGCCCAGGTGACCTGCCGTGCCGAGAGTTCGGGTGGTTTGCCGCGCGCGTACCGCCAGCCCTTCACCGCGAGCGCGGCCGTGGCCAGGATGGCCGTGACGGGATCGAGTTTGCCGGTCCACACCACGGCAGCCACGCCGTTCACCAGCAGGAGGTAAAGCGACACCTCCGAGTAGCGAACGAGCGCGGAAAGCGAAGCGCGCGGGGCGCGGACTGCGGTGGCCATACCGAAATCGAGTCTAGCACGGCGCACCCGAGGAGGATTCCGGGCCTCGTGCCGGGCAGTGCGTTAAACGCGGGCCACCCCGCGCAACGCTGCGCGCGCAATTTTTCGCGTCGCGCTGCTCGTGGGCCATCGTTCGACCTCTCCGAGCGGAAGCGCGGTGCAACAGCCAGAGCCGCCGTCGGCGGGGCGCGACGAGGGAAGTTCGTCCACGCAAAACAGAAAAGGAAGCAGGGCGACGCGGCGATACGTGACCGCATGACGTGCGACGGAGAGCGCGAGACAATGAGCCGTTTCGATGCCGAGCGCATCGCGCATATGCCGGCGCAGAGCGGTCTCCGCGTCGCGGCCCGCGGCCACGGCAGGAAATTGCCACATGCGCGAGAACAATTCGTG
>DASPSB010000033.1:0-7490 GCA_035624135.1 Candidatus Acidiferrales bacterium
GAAGAACCACTGTCCGATAGAAGACTGCGCGAAGGCGTGCACGGAGCTGACCACGCCAGAGCGCGTGAGAAATGTGCCGAGAATGCAGAGCATGAAGGTGACAAAGACGAGCCAGATGTTCCAGACGCGCATCATGCCGCGTTTCTCCTGCATCATCACGGAATGCAGGAAGGCAGTGCCGGAAATCCAGGGCATAAGCGAAGCGTTTTCCACCGGGTCCCAGGCCCAGTAACCGCCCCAGCCGAGCACAGCGTAGGCCCAGTGCGCGCCGAGCAGGATGCCGATGGACTGGAATCCCCAGGCAATCATGGTCCAGCGGCGGGTGACGTGAATCCATTTCTCGCCGGGATAGCGCCCGAGCAAAGCGGCGAGTGCGAACGCGAAGGGGATCGTGAATCCGGTGTAGCCGAGATAGAGATTGGGAGGGTGCGCGGCCATCTCCGGATACTGGAGAAGCGGGTTGAGACCGTTGCCGTCGGCGCGGGCGAAGACCTGCGTTACGCCGGACGCGCTGACGGTGCCGAGAAGCGCGAAGGGGCTGGCAATAAAGCAATTGAGAATCAAGAAAAAGCCCTGGACGGTGGCAAGGATCACGCCGACGTAGGGCATCAGCTCGGGATGCTTGCGGCGGTTGATGACGAGAACAAGAAACGTATAGATGGAAAGCAGAAAGCTCCAGAACAGGAGCGAGCCCTGCTGGCCGGACCAGAGCGCCGGCAGTTTATAAAAGGCCGGCAGATCGCGGCTGGAATGCTCGGCAACATAGGCCAGCGAGAAATTGTCGGTGTAGAAGAGATAGACGAGGGAAGCAGTGGCCAGCATCACGAGGACGCAAAGAGCGATGCCGGCATGCCGCGCGCTTTTGAGCAGCAACTGGTTGCCGGTGCGGATACCAAAGATTCCGGCAAGGATGGCATAGCACGCGCAGACGAAAGCGAGCAGCAGGGCAAAGGAGCCGAAGAGATCCACGGAGCGGCCTCCCCGGCCTCAGCTCTTTCCCGGTACGGGCGAGCTGCCGGCCGTGCCTCCAGGAGAGGCTTCGTATTTAGAGGCGCACTTGGCCTGGACCTGCTCGGCGACGAAATGGCCATCGGGCAAGCGATGGCCTTCGACGAGGGCCTGAGCCTTGTCGGTAAAGGTGTCGGGAAGCGGATCGCGCCCTACGTAGCTGACCGGGAGGATGCGGCCTTCCTCTTCGAGAACAAAGTCAACGCGGCCGGGGAGGCGCTGGATGGTGCCGGGGCGGACGTTACCACTGACGCGCATGCGCTGGCGGAGCGCTGGGCCGCTGAGGGCCTGGAGCTCGGAAATGGTGTGGTAATAGGTCTTGTTTTCCGAGACGCCGGACCAGGCGAGGTAGCCCAGGGTGCTGATAATCAGGCCCACGCCGACGGCAAATTTCATGCGAGTGTTCACCTTAGGCTCCCGTACGGGGCAGAAAATCGTGCTTTCCGTTGAAGTGTACCATAGCCATCCTCAGCCTCGTGAAGTCGAGGATGCGGGGGGGATGTGCTGAGTGGCTGTGACAGTGGTCACAAGGGTTGGTGATAGGCAACGGGTGTAAGGCCGTGCTGAAAGGAGCGCACGCTTAAGTCTGCCCGTGGCGGGCAGGGCCAGCGCTAGGTAGCCAGTTCTTCAGCGGTGGGATGGCCTTCGACCGGAGGAGGCTGGGGGATTTCGCCCTGGCCGAGTTTACGGCTGAGGCACCATTTGAGCTCGGGAGAAAGCTCGGAGACTTCCATGCCGGGCACAACCAGGAATTTGCAGGCGAGCATGGGGCGTGGTGCGATGTCGTCGGGCAGTTTGCAAACCACCTTGCAGTACTGGCATTCCTGATTCCAGCAGAAGCGACCATAGGGAATGGTTTCCGGGCTGACGTACTGGAAAGCGCGGAGTAGCGAGTTTTTCTCAGGCACTTCGAAGGTGCGGCCGAGGACGGTGATGGGGATCAGCCGCTCGTAAGGACGAAAAATGTCGGACATGAACAGGCGCCTCGCTGACTCTCCTGGGAGAGAGGGCACAACGGTAGAACGGGGGGGAGATGAGGGCAACAACAGCGGCGGCAAATATTCCAATCAGACACCCCTGTTTGGGCAAGAACGAAATTTCGAAAGTGAGACGCAAACCTCGGAAGAGAACCGCACAGGCCGAGAGCCTATGCTACTGAGTTTTCAGGGCGGCGATGAAATTGGAGACGACGGTGGCCGACTGGCTGACCTGCAGTGGAGCATTGGGCAGATAGATTCGCTTGCCGTCAGAGGAAACAGTGTAGAAGGCGAAAGGAGCATTGACGGTATTCGGAACCCAGATTCGCGGATCGCCGAGCTGGAGAGCGCCTCCGGCGGATTTGACGGGAACCGCCAGGACATTTCGCAGGGCATCCATGAAATAGAGTTCCTTGCCGTCGCCACTCCACTGCGCGCTAAGCCCTCCATGTACAGACACTTGCCATTTACCCTGGGCAGCTTCAAAACCGGTGACATAAACTTCGGAGGAGCCGGACTCCGTGGATTCATAGGCGAGCCAACGGCCATCGGGAGAGAGGACAGCATTGGCACCATGATCGAGGACGCGTAGCGGCTTGCGGTCGCTCTCTAAACGCAGTGCCCATACCCCGTCGTTGATACCAAAGTTGTAAAAGAAGATGTACTTTCCATCACGCGACCAACTGCTTGGAATGGCGGGGCGAGACTCGGACAAGAGAAGATCTTCGGCCCCGCTGCCATCGGAACGCTTACGAACGAGATCCATGCTGGCTCCGCGAGAGGCGCCATAGGCAATCCACTTCCCGTCGGGCGACCATACAGGACTGAAGTTGGAGACGGTGCCGAAGGTGAGGCGAGTGCGGGCGCCGCGCGACAGATCAAGAACCCAAATGTCGGTGACGCTGGAGCCCATACTGAGCGCAATTCGGTCGCCCTGCGGGGAGACGACTCCGAAGGCGAGATTTGCCAATTTGTCTGCGACGACGCCTGTTTCCTTGCCGGTACGATCAAACGAGACCAGCCGCAAGTCGCCGCCGGCGCCACTGGCGAAGAGCAAGAGACCATCGCCGGAAGCAGAGGCATCCATGTGCCAGGTGGTGAAGTCGTTCATCACCCCTCTGACGACAGTGCGGGGCTCGCCGCTGAGCGTTCCGTTCGCCGCATCAAGAGGCTGAGCCACCAATTGGTCGCCACGTGCGAACAGGAGAAATCCTGCCGCATAGATGGGGTTGGAACTCGCGTGAAGCAGCGCGCGGTTCTCGCGCCCATCCACCGATGCGTAGTAAATCGCGTCGTTGGCCGATTTCGACGCGTCGTGATTCATGGCCAGATAGAGGAAGTGCCTGCCGTCGGGGAGGAAAAAAGGCCAGCGATGAGAGGTGTGCTTGCTCATGTCGATGGTGGTGATCGCGGAGGGATTTCCGCCGCCGGCAGAAACGCGTGACATAGGCGCATTGGCCTCCCCGGCAAACACGATGACACCGTCCGCCCCCCATGCGCCACCGCGACCAAAGGCCGCGTCGCAAACGGCCTGAGGCGAGCCTCCGGCGATTTCGATGGTCTTCAGCTTGCCAGAAGCAAAAAATCCGATGGAGCGGCTGTCAGGGGACCAGAAAGGAAAGGTGGCGCCTTCCGTGCCCAGCAGCGAATGGGCATCGCTCGAATCCATGGCGCGGACCCATAGCAAACTATTGCTCTCCGCACCGGTGGCGGTGAACGCGATCGAGGAGCCGTCGGGAGAGAGGACGGGAGGTCCGGCGGCATCGCCAACGAAATTGAACGAGGTCTTGGCTGGAGGGTCCATTACGGTGCGGATGACGCGAGGGGCTTGCGCCGGCCGGCGCAGAAGCATCCCGCCCGCGAGGGCCAGCATGCCCACAGCTACAAGAGCAGCCGCCCAGCCCAAACGCTCGCGGCGGAGCGAAGGCACCGACGTGACGGCGGGAGCCGCAGGAACCACAGATTTGCCGGAAGCAATCCACTGCAACTCGAGTTTGACGTCGTTTGCGGTCTGAAAACGGTCATCGGGATTCTTCTGGAGACAAACGGAAACAACGTGCTCGAAGGCGGGCGGCGCGTCCGGCTTGATGGCGGAGACGGGGTCGGGATCTTTTTCCAGGATTGCGGAAGCTACCGTAATCTGGCTCTTGCCTTGGAATGGCCGCGCGCCGGTGGCCATTTCGTAGAGCACCGCGCCGAAGGCAAAGATGTCGGAGCGAGCGTCCGCTTCCCTGCCCTCAATTTGCTCAGGAGACATGTACTGGATGGTGCCGACGATGCTGCCCGCGGCGGTGAGAGGGCTGAGAGGGGTAGGCCCGCTGACGGTGGGCGCGGCAGTAAAGGACGGCGCGGACGCGGGGCTCGGGCCCGCGGCCGGGGTAAGGCCGAGGGGTTTGGCCAGTCCGAAATCCATAAGCTTTGCCGCGCCCTTGGTGAGCATGATGTTGCCGGGCTTGAGGTCGCGGTGAACGATGCCCTGGCGATGAGCAAAGGCGAGCGCGTCCGCGATGGCAATGCCGATTTTCAGGATTTCGTTCAGGGGCATCGCGCCTTTGCGCAGCCGGTCGGCCAGAGTCTCGCCTTCGAGGAATTCCATAACCAGGAAGTCGGTGCCGTCCTGCGAGCCGATGTCGTAGAGCTGGCAGATGGAGGGGTGATTGAGCGCAGAGACGGCGCGGGCTTCGCGCTCGAGGCGCTGGCGGAGCTCAGGAGAAGAAGAAAGATGGCCGGCGAGCACCTTGATGGCGACGGGGCGATCCAGGCGCGTGTCGAGAGCGCGATAGACCTCGCCCATCCCGCCAGCGCCAAGCGCGGAACGGATTTCATAGGGGCCAAGTTTTGAACCGGGAGTGAGCGGCATGCGGGAAGGATTATAGCGCATGGAGACGAAGACACGAGGAAATTGGGCGCGGCAGGAGACGGGACAAGGGTGACTAAAGGCCGGCGAGAAGTGCTCCGGCTTCGCTCAGCGCCGGCGGGCGTTACGTGAGATCGGCAAAGAACTGGCCCATGCGGCGGAATTTCTGGTAGCGGCGCTCGAGGAGTTCGGAGACGGAGAGCGCGCCGAGATCGGCGAGGGCGCGCTCGATAGCGTCGCCAACCTCCGTGGCCGTGGCGGCGGGGTCGAGATGGGCGCCGCCTTCCGGTTCGGGCACGATGCGATCGATCAGGCCGAGGGATTGAAGATCGTGCGGGGTGATACGCAGAGCGCCAGCGGCGAGCTCCGCTTTTGAGGCATCGCGCCACATGATGGAGGCGCAGCCCTCAGGCGAGATCACCGAATAGATCGAGTTCTCCAGCATGTGGACGCGGTCGCCGACGGCGATGGCCAGCGCGCCGCCCGAGCCGCCTTCGCCCGTAATCGTGACGATGATGGGAACGGGAAGTCGAATCATCTCGCGGAGATTGTGGGCGATGGCTTCGGCCTGCCCGCGTTCTTCGGCGTCCATGCCGGGATAGGCGCCGGGCGTGTCCACAAAGGTAAGAACGGGGCGGTGGAATTTGGCGGCGAGTTGCAAGAGGCGGAGGGCCTTGCGATAACCCTCCGGCTTGGCCTGACCGAAATTGCGGGCCAAGCGCTGCTTGGTGTCGCGGCCCTTCTGATGGCCGATGAGCATGACCGGGCGCCCGCGGAACCAGCCGAAGCCAGCGACGATGGCGGGATCATCAGCAAAAGAGCGATCGCCGGAAAGTTCGTGGAAGTTGGTGAGGAGATGCTGGATAAAGTCGAGCGTGTAGGGACGGCCGGGATGGCGGGCGAGTTGCGTGCGCTGCCAGGGAGAAATGTTGGCGTAGAACTCGCGCTTCAACTCGGCAATGTCGCCGCGGAGCCGCTCGAGGTCCTGTCGCGAAAGGGCGTCGCCGGTGGCCTTGCGGAGCTGCTCGACGTCCTGCTCGAGGTTGTCGAGGGCGCGCTTCTGGTGGTTCATGTCCATGGGCGGGGCGATATTTTCTCACGGTGGGGAGCGAGAGTGGTGGAAAAACCAAAAGAAGTGTGTGCCCGGATTCGGCAATCTCCCGGAGACATGAAACGAGTTGCGTCAGCGGGCGAGACAAAAGGCATGGGGCTAAAGGCCAGCGAGACGCCGGGGCTACAAAATTCAGTCGGCGGCGGAGGCGGTGGTGGCGGGGATGAATTCGACGGCGGAGTCGCCGAGAAGATCCCGGACGCGGGAAAGGAGATCATCGTCGGGGCGGATGTGGAATCTGGTGAACTGGGTGCCGACGGTGCCGTCGGCCGTGGAGACGACGAAGGCCACACCGCAGGATCCGGGACGGCTGGCAAAAAGTTCGCGGAGAAGATTCAGCGATTCTTCGTCGATGGATTCGGTGTCGATGTGGAGACGGAGGATGCCAGCGCCGGGCGCGGCGGGGTCGGCGTCAAGGGATTTGGCTTCGGCGAGGATGACGCGGGTGCCGACGTCTTCCACGCTGATTTTGCCTTTGACGACAATCGTCGAGCCTTTACGTAGAGTGCGCTCGAGACGCGCGAAACTTTCGGGAAAAACGAGAACTTCGGCCATGCCCGTCATGTCTTGGAGGGTGAGGATGGCCCAGCGCTGGCCTTTGCGGGAGCGCATGGCGCGTTCGGCGGCAACGATCCCGGCGATGGAAACTTCGGCGCCATTGGGTTTGTCCTCGAGGGCACCGAGCGGGCAGACGGCGAGATCGTCGAGGCGCGCGCGGTAGCGTTCGAGCGGATGACCGGAAACGTAGAAGCCAAGCATTTCGTACTCGCGGGCCAGTCGCTCGTGTTCGGGCCACTCTTCAATCTCCGGAAGAATCTCGGCGTCGGAACCGGCAGCGGGATCCGCGGCCCCTGAGCCGAAGAGGCCATGCTGTCCAACGGAGCGTTCGCGGACAATGCGCTGGGCGTGCTCGATGGCCGGATCGATCATGGCCATCAACTGGGCGCGACGGGCGCCGAGCGAGTCCATGGCTCCGGCGCGGATCATGGATTCGAGCATGCGGCGATTGAGGAGGCGCACGTCGGCAATTTCGCAGAACTGGCGGAGGGAACGAAACGCGCCGACTGTCTTCCGCGCTTCAAGGATGGAGCGGACCGCCGTTTCGCCGACGTTGCGGATGGCGCGGAGGCCAAAGCGTATGGCCTCCCCGGCGGGAGTGAAGTCCATGTCGCTCGAATTGATGTCGGGCGGGAGTACGGTGATGCCGGCGGCGCGCGCTTCGCCAATGTATTTGACCATCTTCTCGGTGTTGCCGGTTTCCGAGGTGAGCAGGGCGCAGAAAAATTCAACGGGATAGTGAACCTTAAGCCAGGCGGTCTGATAGGCGAGCAGGGCGTAGGCGCAGGCGTGGGATTTGTTGAATCCGTAGCCGGCGAATTCTTCCATCAGGTCGAATATGCGCTCGGCCTTTCGCGCGGGAACCTTGCGGCCCGCGCATCCGGCGAGGAATTTTTCGCGCTGCGCGGCCATTTCTTCCTTCTTCTTCTTGCCCATGGCGCGGCGGAGGAGGTCGGCCTCGCCCAGCGAATAACCCGCC
>DASPSB010000037.1:0-5267 GCA_035624135.1 Candidatus Acidiferrales bacterium
TCACGTCGTCGTCGCCCATGCGAAGCGGCTTCTTGTCCACCTTCACGCCGACGGTCGTGTGGTACTTTTCGTCGTAAATGCTTTTGACGTACCTGCGCACCAGGCTGGTTTTCCCCACGGCAAACGAGCCGAGCATGCAAATCTTCTACTTATATTCCACGGGAAATTCGCCTCAGGGTCGCGCACCCGCCGCGGGCCGCAGCACGCGAAACGTCACGCACCGGTTGATCTGCCGCTCTGATTCACTGCCCTCGCCCGCCAGCGGCTCGCTACTGCCCGCGCTGCGCACGTGGAAGAGGGACGAGCGCAACCCGGCGCGCTCCAGCGCCTGCACCATTCGTGTGGCCCGGTACTGGCCCAATCTCTGGTTCGCCGCGTCCGGCCCGCTCGAGTCCGTGTGCCCCACAATTTCCACCGATAGCTCTTCGCCCATTTCCTGCGCCAGGTGATCGAGGGTCTTCAGTGTCGCCGCCACATTCTCGACGGCCGCCCGCTGATCCGGGCGTAACTCCGCCGAGCCCTCGTTGAACTGGATGCGCGCGCCCGCCAACTCCCCACGGGCCTTTACGAAATCGCTCTGTCCAGGGAGCAGCAATCCGCTGGCATCCAGCGACTTCACTCCCGCGATCAACTGGGCCTTCGATTCGAGCTCTCGAATCCACTCCGGCGGCGCTTCGCCGCGCACGCGAAGCACGCCGCTTTCCAGCGTCAGGTGTGCGGTCGCCGGCGGCGCCAGCAACGACGCCGCCCGCTTTGCCACCAACGCGTCGTCCAGCGCGTAGTACCGGCCCAGTTGCAAATCCGCCAGCGTGGGATCCAGCCCCTGCTTCTGGAGTAGCGCGATCGGATCCTCGCTCTGCGGGTCGCGCATTCCCCCGATTTCGTAATACCTGCTGAACCAACCGCGGTGGAACGAAGTGACGATGTAGCCGGGCTCTTCGCGCAGCAGGTCCACAAACCGGCGCCACCGCCAGTCCTCGTAGCCTAGGTACGCCTGCCATGCCACGAACAGGAGCACCACTGTCGCCAGCGAGAACGTGAAATAACGGCGCGGCGGCGGCATGGCGTGCTCCCGCCGCTGCGAGGCGAACGACTCGATCAGCAGATCTTCCGCGGCGTCGAAGGCCGAGGCATCGCCCTGGAATTCGTCCAGCCGCTTGCCGAACATCGCGTGCACGCGCTCCAGCACTTCGCGCAGCTTCAACCGGTAGGCCTGCGGCGCCTGGCCGCGGATTACGGCCACGAGCACGGCTTTCGGCCCCTGCTCCACCCAGCAGTTGAATTCTCCCACCGCGAACTCTTCGAGCGCGTCGCTCTTCGCCGCGTGGAACGAGTCGCGCGCGTAGTCCTGCAGCGCCGCCATCATTCCCGCCATCATGTCCGCATCCATCGCCGACGCGGCGATTTCCGGCGCCACTACACGGCGCAGCAGCAGTCCCGTCTGCCGATGGAACAGAAACGCCTGCTCCACGCGGTACACCAGGCTGTGCAGCAGCGCCACTTCGCTGAACGATTTTCCCGTCCGAAGCGCCTCGATCCGCCAGCGGATTCCCTGGATCGAAAAGCTGTGCTGCATGGCTTGGTCGAACGATTGGACCAGCGCCTTGAAATATTCCGTGATGGCGCGCCGGATCGAGGGGCCCATGGCCGGGAACAGCGCCTCCGCCACCACCTGCGGGTCACGCTCGACCGATTCCTTGAGCGTCCGCTCCACCGTGGGGCGCAACGCTTCCGTCAACTGCTCGTCCGGGCCCTCCTCGCCACGCAGCCGCACCGCTTCCGGCAGCACTTCGGCTACGTCTTGCGCGCGCTGCCCAAAGTCGTGCACGCGCTCGCGCAGCGCGAGCAGTTCGTCCCGCTCGGTGTGGAACAGGATGTCGCGCAGCTCGGCCAGTTCCGGTTCGACTTCTTCCGTGGAGGGATTGCGGGGACGCCGCGGGTCCTGAGGTGTGGCTGAATCGGGCATCGTCGTGGAGCGCCCCGCGTTTTTCCCGGACGCCCGAACCTGCGGGGCCCGGCGGGCGCGGCCGGCGGCGCAGCCGCCCGCGCTACTTCTCCGGCAGCTCGAACTCTTTCTTCAACCGCATCGAAACTTCCGAAAACAGGTCGGCCAGCGCCACGCGGTCGGTCAGCTCGCCCCGCAGCGTCTGTGCTTCCTGGTTCAGCGCCGCGGTCAGCGCGCGGTGGGATTCCTTGATCTCCGTGGAGAGCGATTTGAACTGCTCCAGGATTTTCGCCCGCAGCTCGCCCTGCCCGGCGTTGAAGTCATCATCGAGCTGAGCGATTTTCTTCTCGATACCCTTCGCCGTGTCGCGCAACTCCCGGCCCAAGTCTTTCACCGCCTCCCCGCGCTCCGCCTTTTCCGATTTCAGCCGCTGGCCCAGCGCCTCAGCTTCCTGCTTTACGAACGATTCAAGCGCATCCAGCCGCTTGCGCATCTCTTCGCGAAGCGCCTCGGCGTCCTTGATCAGCCGGTCTTCCAGCCGCGCGAACCGCTTGTCGTAATCGCGCATCTGCGCGCCGAACAGGATGTCGCGAATCTTGTCTACGTTTGCGCCCTCGCGCACATCCTCCGCTGCCACTCCCTGGGGTTCATTGTTGGAAGCCATGGTGCGTCCCCTCTTCCCTTTCCTTCGGACAACCAGGTGAATTTTTGGTTTTCCCGCTCTGGGCATGCGGAGAGCCTACTACGCCCCTCGTTTCGCGGCAATCTTCCCGGCTCGGGCCGACCCTCCCTGCCTGCTACCCTCTCCCCGAGCCAGTCGCCACCCGCTGCTGCTACACGGTCAACTCCATCATATCCGCGCCCATCACACACTCGAATTTCATCCCCTGCGACTTCATATATTCCCAGCAGGCGCTAAGGATGTTGTCGAGCGCGATGTCGTCGTGCATCGGGTCGTGATGGTACAGGCACAGCCGCTTCGCTCCCGCCGCGTGCGCCGAATCCACCGCGTCCTTCCACGTCGAATGACCCCAGCCCTTCTTCCGCGTGTACTCCTCTTCCGTGTACTGCGCCTCGCGGACGTAGATGTCCGCCCCGTTCACAAATTCGTCTACTTCGCGGTCCAGGCGTTTGTTCAGATCGTTTACTCCCGCCAGCCGGCAATAGGGCTCGTGGTCGGTCAGATACACCAGCGTTTTGCCTCCAACTTCGAAACGGAAGGCCACGGCCAGCCCCGGATGGTTCAACCCGAAGTGCGTCACCTTCATGTCCCCGAACTGGAGCGGACCCTCCAATTCGCGGAACTCCAGGCTGCTCTTCAAATCGCCGAGCTCTACAGGGAAATAGCTGCCATCCATCTGCCCGGTAAAAACCTTCTCCAGGCTCTTATCGGTGCCCCGCAGGCTGTAGATGCGGATACGGTTCCCGCTCTGGTACAAGGGCTGGAAGAACGGGAAGCCCTGAATGTGGTCCCAATGCGTGTGGCTCACGAACAGGTCGATCTCCAGCGGCATCTCTCCGAACTCGCGCTGCATGGCGATCCCCATCTCCCGCGCGCCCGTGCCGCAATCCAGCATGAAGAGCCGCCGGCCGTGCCGCATCTCGATGCACGACGTATTGCCGCCGTAGCGCAGCGTTTTCGGCCCGGGCGTAGCGATCGATCCGCGCGTTCCCCACAGCCTCAGCCAGAACGTGAACGCGTTGGCGGCCGCCTCTTCCATCAAGGTCTCCAGCGTCACAAACGCTTCGCAGACCTTCTCCATCAGCTCTTCCATCTCGTACGGTTTGATCAGGTAGGCGTTCGCGCCCATTTCCATCGCCTTGCGGATGTCCACCGGATAGCGCTTTGCCGAGGTCGCGATGATGTACGTGTCTTTCAGCTCAGGATCGTTGCGGATTTCCTGGCAAACAGCGTAGCCGTGAACCTTCGGCATCATCAGGTCCAGCAGGATAACGGGCACGCGCTCCGCCCGGAGCATTTCGAGGCCCGCTTGACCGTCGGCCGCCTCCAGCACCTCGTAGCCCGCCAGTTGCAAGCGCATCACGGCCAGCTTGCGAACGTCAGCATCGTCATCAATCACCAAAATTCGGCGGGCCATAGTTTGGGATGCGGATTCTCTCACGGCTGAAAGACTGTTTCCTCAGCCACCTCGCGACGTCCGCGATCGGCTTCCGTCTGCCGCGGCCATGGACACCGGCCGCGAGCGCGGTGGCTTCTTCGTGCGCTATAATTCAGCGTTCCAACCGAACGGCCAAGGAGCCACGATGAAGGGCAAATCAGAAGTCGTAGATGTCCTGAACGAAATGCTCCAGGAGGAACTGTGCGCCATCAACCAGTACATGATCCACGCCGAGATGTGCGAGAACTGGGGCTACAAAAAGCTGTCGCGCTACATCAAGAAACAGTCCATCGGCGAGATGAAGCACGCGGAAGCGCTGATGGAGCGCGTGCTGTTTCTCGAAGGCATCCCGGACGTCAGCAGCATGCCCAAGGTGAAGGTGGGCAAGGACGTCCCGCAGCAGATCGAAAACGACCTCGCCCTGGAAAAAGGCGCCGTCGGATCCTACAACCGCGCCATCGAGACCTGCCGCAAGGTCTCGGACAACGCCAGCGCCGACTTCCTCCTCGTCATCCTGAAGGACGAAGAGGAGCACGTGGATTTTCTCGAAACCCAGCTCGAAATCATCAAGAAAATCGGCCTCGAGAACTATCTCTCGCAGCAAATCGAAATCGAAGGCGGGAAGTAGCTGCTCGTTCCGACCGCAGTGACACAACATCCCGAGGCCTCGGGCTGTGCCTCGAACGCCGACCCCGCTCGCTGGCTCTCGATAGTGGCGCACGCAGCCCGGCGCAGCGAGGACCTCGTAACCCCTCGCTAGTCCATCCGTACCATTCCACCTTCCCGCTCGCTCTGGTATCGTGTGACCTGAACGAGATTTTTCTGCATGGACCCCTGTTCTTCCCGCACTCCATCCGTTGAGCCCGAACACGGCCACAGGGCGCGCCTGCTGGTGCTCCTGATTCTCGTCTTCACCCTCGTGGCGCTATGGACCATCCGACCGGACGCTGTCCGTGCCGCCATCGAGCGCATGGAATCACTGCTCGGCCGCACGGCGCACGCCGCCGCTGCTCCGCCCGCGCCATCCGCTGACGAACTCGAAGCCAGGCTCACCGCCATGACTGCGCAGGGACAGGCCGAAGTGCTCGTCTCCGAGGCGGCCGGTCACCGTCCCGGTGCGCTCGATCTTCTCAACGCCCGCACCGAGATCTGGCGCGGCCACCTTCAGGAAACTTCCCGCCTGAAAGGCTTGCTCCAGTCCG
>DASPSB010000053.1:0-14052 GCA_035624135.1 Candidatus Acidiferrales bacterium
TCGGCATCGCCCAGCACGTCCACCGGATTTCCGCGGCTCCAGTGCGGCGGCAGGAAGCCGCTCAGGGCCTCGATCGTTTGCGGCGTGAGCGCGGCGAGTTCCCCTCCGCTCGCGATCACCGCGTCCGTAGCCAGCACTCCCGGGCCTCCCGCATTCGTCAGAATCGCCAGCTTCGGGCCCTGCGGCCGCGGCTGTTTGCTCAGGGCGTCCGCCAGATGGAACAAATCCGAAATCGCATTCACCCGCAGCACGCCCACGCGCCGGAAGGCCGCTTCCAGCACGTCATCGCTTCCCGTCAGCGCTCCCGTGTGCGATGCCGCCGCTTTGGAGGCCGCCTCCGACCGTCCCGCCTTCAGAACGATCACCGGTTTGCTCAGCGATACCTCGCGCGCCGCCGAGAGGAACGACCGCGCCTCGCCCACTGACTCCATGTAAATCAGAATGCTCTTCGTGTGCGGGTCGTCGCCGAAATAATCGATCAGGTCGCCCCACCCGATGTCCAGCATCGAGCCGGTGGAAACAAAGGTGCTGAATCCCACCTGCTCCACGAAGCTCCACCCCAGAATCGCCGTGCACAGCGCGCCGCTCTGGCTCAGAAACGCCACGTTTCCCGGCCGGGCGATGGCCTGCGCAAACGTCGCGTTCATCCCGATGTGCGGCATCATCACGCCCAGGCAGTTGGGGCCGATCACGCGCATCCGGCTGCCCCGGATCCCCTCTGCGATCTGGCGCTCGAGTTCCTGCCCCGCCGGGCCCAGTTCCTTGAACCCCGCGGAAATCACGATCGCCCCTCTTACTCCGGCCGCCACGCACTCGCCCACAACGCCCGGCACCGTCGCCGCGGGCGTCACGATCACGGCCAAATCCACCGGCGCGGGAGTCTTTGCAATCGAAGGAAAGCAGGGAACGCCCAGAATCTCCTCCCGCTGCGGATTCACCGGCCACACGTTTCCCTTGAATGCAGGATGGATCAGATTGGCGAGCACCGTGCGGCCCACGGTGCCTTCGCGCGCCGTGGCCCCGATCACCGCGATGCGGCGGGGCTTGAACAGGGCGTCGAGCGGATGCCCCTCCGACTGCAACACTTCGGAGGAGGCGTCCTGAGTTTGGGAATAGAGGCCGGCTTCGCTCACGCAGCCACTATCGGCAAAACCGCTGTTGGAATCAAGAGGAGCGTGTGGCCGCTCCGGCGTTACGCGCGCACCGTCAGCACCGGGCAGGGCGCGCTGGCCACTACCTGGTAGGCCACCGAACGGCTCAGCCGCGCGGCTAGGTGCAGCCGGCCCGCCGCGCTGCGAACGCCCAGAACAATCAGGTCCGCGTTGCGCCCCTTCGCCTCAACCAGTATCCGTTCGGCCGGCGCCCCGTACTGCACCACCGGCTCCGGACGGCACCACAACTCCGCGTCCTGCGGCACCAGCTCGAGCAGCGTGTGCATGGCGTCCGCGATCGACATGGTTTGCCTTCCGCGCGCCGGCGTTCCGTGGCCTCCGTTCAGCACGTGCATCAAAATGAGCTGCGCCTGGTTCTCCTGGGCCAGTGAGACCGCGTAGGGCGCCGCATTCACCGATGCTGCCGTGAAATCCGTTGCGTAGAGCACTCGATGGAACCGCGCCACTCCGTGCACCCGCCCCCGCGCGCACGGCCCGATCGTCAGCACCGGCACGGGTGATTTCCGGAACACTTCTTCCGCGACCGACCCCAGCATCACCTTCTGCGCGCCCGTGCGCCCGTGCGTCCCGAGCACGATCATGTCGGCATGCGTCGAAGCAATGGCATCCCCCACGGCCTTCCACATCTCTTCCGCCCGCACGATGCTGCCCTCATGGACGACGCCGGCAAGCTGCGACTCCGTCCGCTGCATTTCCGACACAGCGCACTCTTCCTGCGCTTCCAGGGCGGCCACCGTCGCATCGGGCGACGAATACGCGAACGCCTCCGGCACCAGCACGTGCAGCGCATGAACGCTGCAGGAGTACTCGCGCGCGATGGCCATGGCAAACGGCAGCGCCGCCTCCGATGGCTCCGAAAAATCCGTTAGAAAAAGAATGTTCCTGAGTTGGATGATCCGCTCGGGCTCCTCGGCGCTCATGAGCTTTTTCCCGGGTGTAACAGAGGGGGACGCCAGTGGTTCCGGCGCCTCCACACGGGGGATGGCGGGCTCATTGGGTATAACCCTATCTGCGGGCATGGTATGCCTCTCCTCACTGGCTCACAGTGCGCCGGGAATTCTTTTCCTGCTGTGACTGCTGGCACCCCGCAGAGTGACAATTATCACCAGGGCCTTCCCCCGAACTTTGGCACTCGCCAGCCGCCCGGGGAGAGCAGCCTTCTTTCAATGCCCGGGCTGTCCGCTCTTGCGACCTCCATTCCCGAAATCGGGCACTTCCCATTCGCTTTTCGCACCACCCCCCGCTATCCGCTTCTTCCCCAGTCAGTTACGGTTTGCCCGCCTGGCCCGCTATTTGCCATCTGAAACCGGACCTATGGGTGGAGGCATGTCATGACCTCGCTCGTACAGGACATTCGCCTCGGGCTGCGCATGCTGGCGAAGAATCCCGGCTTCGCTCTGGTGGCCGTTCTGACGCTGGCGCTGGGCATCGGCGCGAACACCGCTCTGTTCTCCGTCGTCAATGGCGTTCTGCTCAACCCTCTGCCCTTCCCGCATCCCGAACAGCTCGTGCGCCTGCACGAGAGCAAACCCAATTTCGCCAAGGGCTCGATTTCCTATCCCAATTTCCGCGACTGGCAGCGCGACAACCGCAGCTTCTCCGCGATGGCCATTTCTCGGGGCACTGCGTTCAGCCTCACCGGCGTGGGAGAGCCGCAGCGCGTTACGGCTCAGCTCGTCTCCTCCGACTTTTTCTCGCTGCTGGGAGTGATCCCGGTTCTGGGCCGCAGCTTCGCGGCGCGCGAAGACGAAATCGGAGGGCCTCCGCTGGTGATGATCAGTGCGGGCTTCTGGAAAGAAAAGCTGGGCCGCGCGCCGGACGTTTGCGGCAAGGCCCTCCTGCTCGACGGCACCAGCTACACGATCATCGGCGTGGTGCCGGAAAGTTTCCAAATGGCTCTAGGCAGCTTCCTGCCTTCCGACGTTTACGTCCCCATCGGACAGTGGGGCAATCCACTGCTGACTTCGCGCTTCGCAGGTCTGGGAATCCACGGCTTCGCGCGGCTCAAGCCGGGCGTGACTCCGCAACAGGCCCAGGCGGATATGGACGCGCTCACCCGCCATCTCGCCGCGCTCTACCCGGAGGAGGACCGCGGAATCGGCGCCAACGTCACGCCGCTCCGGCAGGAAATGTTGGGAAGGATCGAGCCGTTTCTGCTCGTACTGATGGCCGCGGTGGGATTCGTTCTGCTGATCGCCTGCGGCAATGTGGCGAATTTGATGCTGGCACGCTCGGCTGGCCGCATGCGCGAATTCGCGGTTCGCGTGGCGTTGGGAGCGAGCCGCCTGCGCTTGGTTCGCCAACTGCTGGTGGAAAGCATGCTGCTCGCGCTTGCCGGAGGAGCCCTGGGAGTGATCCTGGCCCAGTGGGGAACGCAGGCGGGTCTGAAACTGATCCCTGCCGGGTTGCCGCGAGCGGATGAAATCGCTCTGGATGGGCGCGTCCTGCTGTTTACCCTGGCAATCTCGCTCGCCGCGGGCGTGCTGTTCGGTCTCGTCCCGGCTCTGCGCATGTCCAAGACCGGCGTCCAGGAAACTCTGCAGGAAGCGGGCCGCGGTGGAAACGCTGTCCGGCAGCGCGCGCACAGCGTCTTTGTCGTCGCAGAAATGGCGCTGGCGCTCGTCCTGCTCTGCGGCGCGGGATTGATGCTTCGCACCCTCGAGCGATTGTGGAATGTGGACCCTGGGTTTCATCCGCAGGGCGTGCTCACCTTCGGCGCCGCGTTTTCGCCCTCGCTGGCCACAGCCAGTCCGAGCGCCATTCGCGCCACAATGCGCGAATTCGATTCCCGCCTGGCGGCCGTCCCCGGTGTCGAGGGGGTTTCACTTTCCTGGGGGGCAATTCCCTTCAATGGCGACGATGAACAGCTTTTCTGGTTGGAAGGAAAACCGAAACCCGCCACGAAAGATGAGATGAACTGGACCCTCAGCTACGTGGTCGAGGCCGACTATCTGAAGATCATGGGAATCCCTCTCCAGCGCGGACGCTTTTTCACGCCGCAGGACGATGAGCGCGCCCCGCGCGTGGCCGTGGTGGACGACGTTTTCGCTCGAAAATACTTCGGCGATGAGGATCCCATCGGAAAACAGATCAACCTGGACGACGAGGCGGCCTTGCCCGGCCCCGCGACCATCGTCGGCGTGGTCGGCCACGTAAAGCAGTGGGGGCTGGACATCGACGATGCGCAGCCGCTGCGCGCGCAGATGTATTCGCCCTACATGCAGCTCTGGGACAAGGCCATTGCGCTCGGCGTTCCCGGAACCAGCGTGCTGGTGCGCAGCAACCTTCCGCCACAGCTCCTGTTCGACGCGCTCCGCCACGCGGACGCGCAGATGAGTGGCGAGCAGGTGATCTACGGCCCGCAAACGATGGAAGATCTCATCGCCGCCTCGGTCGCTGCGCGCCGCTTCACCATGGAGCTGCTCGCGATTTTCGCCGTGATGGCGCTGGCCTTGGCGTGTGTCGGAATTTACGGCGTGATGTCCTATCTCGTGGGCCAGCGTACCCGCGAGATCGGCATCCGCATAGCTCTGGGCGCGCAACAGGGTGTCGTGCTGCGCCAGGTGATCGGCCAGGGCGCGCAGATGGCCCTGCTCGGCGTAGGTTTGGGCTTGGTCGCCGCCTTTGGACTCACGCGCCTGCTCACGCGGTTTGCCCTGCTCTTCGGTGTGAGCCCCACGGACCCGGCCACCTTTGCCGCCGTTGCCGTTCTCCTGACTTTCGTGGCGCTCGCCGCGTGCTGGGTGCCCGCGCGGCGCGCCATGCGCGTGGATCCTTTGGTCGCGCTTCGCTACGAGTGAGCACCGGCAAGTGCTCGGTGTGTGCAGGGACAGCGTTGGATCGGCGGCTGGACTCGTGGTGCAACTGAGCGACGGCGGGCCGCTCAGCGTTTCGGGAGGCTGAAATGAACACTCTGTGGCTTGACGTGCGGCACGGCCTGCGCATGCTGGCGAAGAATCCCGGGTTTACAGCCATTGCGGTTCTGACCCTGGCCTTGGGCATTGGCGCCAATTCCGCCATCTTCAGCGTTGTTCACGCCGTTCTGCTTCGCCCGCTCCCCTACCCCGACCCGGACCAGCTCTACATCCTCCGGGAAACAACGCTCCAGAACGACTTTTCAGTTTCCTATCCGAATTTTGTGGATTGGCGGGAACAGAGCCGCACGTTTTCGGGTATGGCTGCCACCCGTCCTGACAGTTTCAACCTGACCGGGGCTGGCGAGCCCGAGCGTCTGCCCGGCCGCATGGTTTCTGCGGGCTGGCTGGAAGCACTGGGCATTCAGCCGGCAATGGGCCGTCCCATTACCCCGCAAGAGGACAAGCTGGGCACCAACCCCGTTGTGATGATCGGCCATTCGCTCTGGCAGCGTCGGCTCGGAAGTGATCCCAATATTATCGGCAAATCTATCGTCCTCAATGGCGTGGGCCACACCGTGGTCGCCGTACTACCCGGAAGCTTTGAGCATCACTCCTTCTCGCAGGTGGACGTTTTTGTTCCGATCGACACCGAACTGGAGAACCGCGTCCGCGACAATCACCCCGGCATTTCGGTGCTGGCCCGCCTGCGGCCTGGCACAAGCGTGGCTCAGGCGCGCGCGGAAATGGCCGCTATCTCGTCGGCCCTCGAAAAGAAGTACCCCGATTCCAATCGCGGCCACGGAGTGCGCATCATCCCGCTGCGGCAATATGTGTTCGGCGATGTGCAGCCCGTTCTGGTCGTTCTGCTCTCTGCCGTGGGAGTCGTGCTGCTGATCGCCTGCGCCAACGTTTCCAACCTGCTGCTGGCCCGCAGCACCGCGCGGCAGAAGGAAATCACAATCCGCCGGGCACTGGGAGCGCGCCGCGGGCGTCTGGTGCAGCAGCTCCTGGCCGAGAGCATTCTGCTCTCGCTCGCCGGCGGCGCGCTCGGCTTGCTGGTGGCGTATTGGGGAGTGGACGCCGTTCGCGCCTTCCAACTGCAGGACGTTCCCCGCATCGGGACCGTGGCCGTGAACGGTCCCGTGGTGGGATTCACGTTCTTCCTTTCCCTGCTCGCTGGGATTGTCTTTGGCATCCTGCCCGCGTTTCGCGCCAGCTCCGGGGATTTGGTGGCAGCGCTCAAGGGCGGCTCACTGCAATCCACGCCTCCGCGCGCGCACCAGCGCCTGCGCCGCGGACTGGTGATCTCCGAGTTCGCTCTGACCCTGGCTCTGGTGGTCTGTGCGGCGCTGCTGCTCGAGAGCTTTCGGCATCTCTCCGGATTTCAGCCCGGATTCGACCCGCGCGGCCTGCTGACCCAGTTCGTTGCTCTGCCCGAGGCGAAATATCAGGGCCGACGCGCTCTCGAATTCCACGAGGAGTTGAGTCGGCGCTTGGCCGCGCTTCCGCAGGTCGAGTCCGCAGCGTACACCAGCGACCTTCCCTTATCGAACTGGGACGATGAGGAGTCCTTCTACGTCGAGGGCCAGCCCAAGCCCAAGTCGGGCGAGCGTCCCATCGCGCTCGAAAACATCATCAGCCCCAGCTATTTCGCAACCATGAGGATTCGGCTGCTGGCCGGACGCCCGTTCACCGGGCAGGATTCATCGCCGAATACGCCGCTCGTCATCGTGGACGAAAACCTCGCGCGCAAATTCTTCTCCAGCGATGCCGTTGGGAAATATCTGCGGTTCGATGACGAGATGCCTCCCTTCCAGATCATCGGAGTGGTCAATCACGTTTCCCATTTCAATGTGGACGGCGAGGAATTCACCCCTTACCAGTTCTACCTGTCGTATCTCCAGGTCCCGGAAAAGTATATCTACCGCGCCGGAAGCATGATGAGCCTGGTGGTGCGAACGAGTGGTGACCCGCGGTCGCTGGCCGGCGCGACGCGGGCGCAGGTGCTGGCGCTGGACCACGATTTGCCCGTGTTCGAGGTGCGCGGCATGGAGGAGCGCCTGGCGGAATCCATCGCGCCGGACCAGTTCCTCTCGTCGCTGGTCGGCGCGTTCGCGGGGCTCGCACTGCTCCTCGCTGCCGCGGGCCTCTACGGCGTGATTTCCTACTCCGTCGCGCAACGCACCCGCGAGATTGGCATTCGCGTGGCTCTGGGCGCGGACCGCATGGGCCTGTTGCGCATGGTGATCGGCGAAGGTGCGATTCTGGCGTCGGTCGGCGTAGCGCTGGGCCTCGCCGGCAGCCTGCTCGCCACGCGGCTGATTGCCAGCCAGCTCCACGGCGTGCGCCCCACCGATCCCGTCACATTCGCGGGCGTGACGCTGCTCCTCGCAGCCGTTGCGCTCGCGGCCTGCTGGATTCCGGCCCGGCGGGCCATGCGCGTCGATCCGCTCGTGGCCTTGCGTTACGAATAGCGCTGGTGCCAGATACACGCCGGGCTTGCGCACCGGTCATCGGCACAAAGAATAGTGACTCCGGTCACTGCGCTTCCCCCGCGTCCGGCCTGAACCTATCGTGGGGTATTAGGCCGGAAACGGCCGCAGGGCATCGAGAAGGGAGACCGCCCATGTCGCTTCCCAAGCTCAAGGAGTTCTTAGACAGCCACAATGTGAAGTACGTGGTCATTTCTCACTCCGTGGCGTACACGGCGGCAGGAATCGCCGGACTCACGCACATCCCCGGGCGAGAACTGGCCAAAACGGTCATCGTGAAACTGGATGGAGACCTGGCCATGGCCGTGGTTACCGCTTCGCAGCGCGTGGATTTGGCGCTGCTGAAGGCTGCGGCGGGAGCCAAGACCGTGGACCTGGCCACAGAAAACGAATTCAAAGAAAGATTTCCGGATTGCGAGGTGGGCGCGATGCCGCCGTTCGGAAATCTCTATGGCATGACCGTGCTTGCCGACGAAAGCCTCGCGCTCGACAAGGAGATTGCCTTCAACGCCGGCTCGCACCGCGAACTGGTGCGCCTGCCGTGGGAGGATTTCGAGAGATTGGCTCAGCCCAAACTGACCAAACTGGCGGCAGGAAAGCGCGCCGCCGAAGCCGCCTAGGCATGAACTCGGGCTCGTTCGTACCTTTCCGAGACAATGCTCTCCGGCCGGATCGGGGGACCTTATGCAAGTTACATTCAGCCCGATGGAACGGGAGCTGCTGCTGGAAATTCTCGAGGAACACCACCGCGAACTGCTGAGGGAAATTGCGCGTACCGACCAACGGGGCTTCAAAGTTCTTTTGAAGAACAAAGAAGAGTTGGTTGAGTCCATGATTCAGAAGCTCGGGGCCGAAATCCCCAGCGAGCCAGCTCTTCAGCCTCTTTGAGTGCGGTGGGATTCTCGAAAGGTAAGCGCGCTCCTGCGATCTCGCGCACGGCGTTGGCCATGGTTGCGTCCGGGCAGACGTGCAGACTCCGGCGCAGTCGTCATCCCCAAACGAGTGGACGGCCGTTCACTGCCCGCTGCTGCGCGAAACGGTCTCAGATTAACCCGGCCGCCAAGTCCCCTAGGCCGTAATCCCGTTCCAACCGCTGCCGGTTCCCGCCCGAAACGTGGCATACTCTCCGCGCGTAAAATTCATGTCGCGTCTCGACAGGGCGGGAACCCGCTCGAAACTTCCCAATGGAGGGGCAATCGAAATGAACAGCACTCGTATTCGAACGCTATGGTTCGCTCTGGCCCTGCTGCTCGCGGGTTTTCCGGCAGGCGCGCGCGCGCAGGAAACGCCAAAGCCGCCGGAGGGCAAGCCCGCGGAACCGGCGGAGAAAAAAGAGCCGCCCAAGGAAGAAACTTCGGCGACAGAACACAGCGTGAAGGTGGGCGGCCAGGTGGTGAACTACACGGCGACGTTCGGGTCCATTCTCATTCGCGACGATAAGGACGAGCCGAGCGCGCTCGTCTTCTACACCGCTTATACGCGAAGCGACACGAAAGACCTGAGCCAGCGCCCGCTCACCTTCGCTTACAACGGCGGGCCGGGGTCGGCTTCCGCATGGCTGCACATGGGGGCTTTCGGCCCGCGGCGCGTGGTGACCGAGGACGCGAAGTTCACTCCTCCGGGGCCCTACCACCTCACCGACAATGCTTACAGCCTGATCGACAAAACCGACGTCGTATTTCTCGATCCCGTGGGCACGGGCTACAGCCGCGCCGTGGGCAAAGCGGCGAATAAGGATTTCTGGGGCATCGACCAGGACGTGCATTCGCTCGCCCAGGTGATCCGCCTCTACGTCACGCGAAACGGCCGCTGGAACTCGCCGAAATATCTGCTCGGGGAAAGCTATGGAACGTTCCGGTCCGCTGCGCTGGGCAATTACTTGCAGCAGCACGAGGGCATGGGACTCAACGGAATCGTGCTGATCTCCAACGTGCTGGACCTGAGCCAGTTGCGCTTCGGCGTGGGCGACGACCGCTGCTACATCCTCTATCTTCCCAGCTACGCCGTCACCGCGTGGTATCACAAAATGCTGAAGAATCCGCCAAGCGACGTGCACGCGCTGGCGGCCGACGCGCGAAAGTTCGCTGCCGGCGAATACGCCTCAGCGCTCATGAAGGGCTCTCAGCTCACCGACGCCGAAAAGGCGGACATGGCCCGCAAACTCTCCGCCTACACGGGACTAAGCGAGGATTATCTGATCAAGGCGAACCTCCGCGTCACATTGGGCCAGTTCCGCGAGGAGCTGAAGAGGGCTACCGGCGAAACCACCGGCCGGCTCGACGCCCGCTTCACCGGATTTACTTACGACCTGCTGGCCGAAAATGCCGAAAACGACCCGCAATCGAACGCCATCACCGCGGCTTACACGGCGGCCATCAACAACTACCTCCACGAAGAGCTGAAGTACAAGACCGACCACAACTACAACCTGCTGGGCGGAGAACCCGGCCGCAACTGGGATTGGCGGCGCATGCAGGGCCCGGGCCAGTTTTTCCCGGGCGCGCCGAACGTGATGGGAGACCTGGCCAACGCGCTCATCGCCAACCCGCATTTGCGCGTCGAAGTGGAGAACGGAATCTACGACCTGGCCACGCCGTTCTTCGCTACGGAGTACACCATGGAGCACCTGGGCCTGCCCGCCAGGCTGCAGAGCCACATCGTCGAGAAGTATTACGATGCAGGGCACATGATGTACGTAAACGAAGGCGAACTCGCCAAATTGAAGGAAAATGTAGGGAAATTCATAGACGAGACCTCGCACCACTAGGCGCTGCTGGAAGCAGCGAGTGGGGAGAGGTTTCAGAGGACTTCCATGACGCGGAGACTCGCACTCATTGCGCTGGGCGCCGTCTCGGTGGCGGCGCCCGCGCTTCTGGCTCAAGCCGGCGGCGGCCAGCAGCAGCCGCCACCGGCACAAAATCCTCCGGCGCAATCGCCGCCCAGCGCGCCCGGGCAGCAGCCTGCCGGTCCGCCCGCGGCGCAGGGCGAGCAAGGCGCGCCGCTCAGCCAGCTCGGCCTGACCGAGGATCAGAAAAAGCAGATTCACCAAATCCGCAAGCAGGCTGAGGAGCAGGTGCAGGCCATCCGCAAAGACAGCTCGCTCACCCAGCAGCAGCAGATGCAGCAAATCCGCCAGGTCCGCCGCAAGCAGATGCAACAGGTGGACGAGGTGCTGACTCCCGAGCAGCGCGAGAAATACGACGCCTGGCGCAGATCGCACATGCGCCGCCGGCGTCCTCCACCGCAGCAGCAGCCCGCCAATCCAGGCGCGGCATAAAGTACGCTCTCTCCGGATTGTCAATGGGCGGACACAGCCGCCGGGCCGGGGGTCGCGGGTGAAGCACAGCCTTCCCGAGAGTATCGACGACTACGTGTTCCGCCACCCGAAGCAGGTGCAGCAGCGGCTGCAGCAGATGCGGCGGACGATTCGAAAGGCCGCACCGCTGGCGAAGGAAACAATCAGCTACCGAATCCCCGCATTCACGCTCAATGGAATGCTGGTGTGGTTCGCCGCGTTCAGAAACCACGTGGGGTTCTATCCGCGCGCGGGGGCGATCGTCGCATTCAAGAAGGAGCTGGGCGCCTACAAGACCGCAAAGGGTTCCATACAGTTTCCGCATGACAAGCCGCTTCCGCTCGCTGTGGTGGCCCGTATCGTGAAGTATCGAGTGGCGCAGAATCTGGGGAAAAAAATCAAGAAGTAGCTCTGTTCCAGCGTGTCTTGCCGCTATCTGCCGCAGGAAGTGCTTCGAGTTACCGTCCCGGCGGAGGTGCGGCGGTATCTCGCGCGACTTGTAGAAGCGCTTGGCGGAAACGCTCAGGTTCTTCCAGAAATGGGAAGTGGGCGCTGTGGTCGAACCAGATCAGATGTTTCGAAGGGTCGTCCAGGCGCTCGTAATAAGCTTCCGCGCAAGAAAATGGCGTCGTGTAGTCGTTGCGGCCGGTGAAAAAGTACGCGGGAACGGTGAGATTCGAAACGTCTTCGATCAGCGGCGAGGAGCGATTGAGAATGTCACTGGCCATATATTTGTGGGTAAACGACACGCCGCTGGAGACATTGAGCGCATCGCGAAGCGTATATTCCGGGGCCAACACACCTTTCATCACAAGCGGCCAATAGCTCTTCATGCCGACGACTTCTCCCCCGTATCGAAAGAGCGCAACCTCCCGGTCCCAGGGTTGGCCGCCATTGATTGCCGCCAGAGTCTCCCGGTCACCAGCCGCCGAAGCCTCTCTACGAAGCCAATCGTCTTGAATGGCCGCAGCCTCTGTGTCCCCGCAAGCGTCCAGACCGACGCCCACGTAAGCACGCACGAGGTCGGGCCGGCCATGGGCCAGTACGACCCCTAAGCGGCTCCCATACGAGTGACCCAGAACGATGACCTTAGTTTGACGGAAGCGATGGCGCAACAGTTCGATCAATTGTTCGGCGTCGGCCAGTTCCTGGCTCATGCGCATGAGCTTCGGATCGGTGCTCGGCGAATAGGATTTGCCAGCGCCCCGCCGGTCCCATTGAACCACTACAAAGTCATCTTCCAGACCGCGCTCGAAGGCGTGCGCCAAATACAGCAGCGGCATCCCGGGACCGCCGTGCAGGAAAAGCACCAGCGGGTTCTCCCGATCCCGTCCGCGGATCAAGACCCACTGAGGAGTGCCGCTGAGAGTGATTGGCTCGAGCGAGGCCACTCCCGGCGGTGCGATGGCGGGCGTAAATGCGGGGCGGAGCCCAAGAAAGGCAATCGCAGCGGCCACCACGATCGCCGCAAAGTAAAAAGCCCTGGGGGCGCGCACCGAACGTCTCCGGACTGAGTGGACGCATTCTATCAGCAAGAACGATTCGCTTAGCTTCCAAGCAGGTCGCAGCAGATACGGGCTGGTCTTGCGGGGAGGAGAGCAGGCGCTTACGATGTGCGGCGAGGGAGGTCTGGGCATGGGCTCGTTCGAGAGCAATCCGGGTGCGGACGGCAGGAGGGACGCCGCCTGATGCAGGCGCGCAAATTTTGCGGCAGGAGCAAATCATGACGCGCCTGATCTCCGGGATTTTCCTGATCGCGGGTCTGGTCGCTATGGGTGCGGGCGGCTATATGGCCTGGGCTCAAGTGAACAAAAACCGAGACTGGCCCGAGGTGAAGGGAACCGTCCAGCGGAGCTGGCTGGTGGGCGAAGCGGGAGACAAATCTGGTCCCGTCTATAAGGCAGGCATCGAGTTTGTGTACACGGTCGGGGGAAAAGATTATGTCGGCAAGACGGCGGACTCCTGGACCGGGCGAGATCGCGCCATTATGGAGGCGGAACTGCGACAATATCCTACCTGGAGTGTGCACCCCATCCGCTATAACCCGGCGGACCCGACACAGGTGCAGATCGAATCGGCGGCGGCAATCGGGTCATTCACCCCGGCAGGGGTGGCCGGCGGGATTGGATTGTGCGCCGTTGTCGTGTCGCTTTTCGGCTTAGTAACCAAGGCCCAGCAGCAGCCCTCCGCGAAAACGTGACGCTCACACAAGGCTCCTGAGGTCCGCAGGGGCGCCGGGCAGCCTCTACCCCTTAGGCCAAAACAATCGTCGAAATTAGACCCTGTGCCCCGGGGGCACAACCCTAATTAGGCGGTCGCCTGTTGGCGTAGGAACCAGGGATACTTGCGGGAACCCCCGGATTGCAGGCTAATGAGGTGAACTCCGCCGCGGGGCCGGCTTCAGGATCGTCAACTTAGACGGCCGGGGGAGGCGCACACCGCCCAAATTGATCTGCCGCTCTCCAGGCACGATCGCGAATTGTTCGCGTGGATGGGCATGGTATTGCGGCGCCGGGAACGGGCGCCTAGGATGTGCGGCAACGGAGGTTCTGGCGGTGGGGGCCTTTCCAGACTATTCGGGCGCGGACGGTGGCGGGGCGCCGCCTGACAGACAGGCGCAATTTCGGGGTCAAGTTCAAAGAATGATGCGCCTGGTGGCCAAGATGTTTCTACTCCTCGGTCTCGTGGTTCTGGGCGAGGGCGCGTATCTGGCCTGGACGGAATGGAATGCGAATCGAAGCTGGCCCGTGGTGACGGGAGTGGTCACCAAATGCCAACTGGTGGACGAGCCGGGCGACGAAGATTCTCCATCGGTTTACAACGCATCGCTGGAGTTTCACTATGAGGTCCAGGGAAAAAATTACGTGGGCAATACGGGCTTTTCGTGGGCCTCAAACGATCGCTCGATCATGGAGTCGAAACGGCGGCAATACGCGATTGGAAGTTCTCACCCCATTCATTACAACCCCGCGAACCCGGCACAGGTGCAGCTCGAAGCGGAGACGACAGCCAGGTCATTCGCCCCCGCGTGGGTCGGCGTTGGGATTGGCTTGTGTATGGTTTTCGTGGGGCTTTGCGCCTTGTTTGCCGATCCCGAGAAGCAGCCTTTCCTAAAGAGGAAGCCTCCAGAAGGCTTTTGAGGCCAGCAGGGGCGCTGGGCAGCCTCTACCCCTTAGGCCAAAACAATCGTCGAAATTAGACCCTGTGCGCCGGGCGCACAACCCCAATTAGGAAGT
>DASPSB010000066.1:0-4343 GCA_035624135.1 Candidatus Acidiferrales bacterium
AGAGCACGAGGGAAAGACGCGCCTGACGCTCGCGGCGCAAACGGATTACCACGGATTTCTGCCCCGGCTGATGGAGCCCATCATCACAAAACAGGCGGACGCAAAGGTGGCAGGCGACCTGGCCCGGATGAAGGCCCTGGTTGAAGCGGAAGCCCCTCCTCGCGCGGACTGAGGCACAGGCTTCGCAGTTCCCGCATCGGGTACATCGTTTCGTGGTACATTTCCGGCACAATGACTCGCGCGGTACAGTTGCGAAAAGCGCTAGCGGCTGCCGTGTTCTGCGCCTCCGCGTGCGCGTTTGCCGCAGCCCAAACCAGAGAAGCGGCGCCGCGATTCAACGCCAGAACGATGGATGGGGAGAAATTTTCGAACGAGACGGTGAAGGGGAAGGTAGTGCTGCTGGCGTTCTGGACGACGTGGTGTCCTCACTGCGCTGAAGAGGCGGAGATCGTGGACCGGCTGGGCCGGGAATTCGCGGACAAAGGCCTGATTGTGCTGGCGATCGATGTGGCGGAATCGAAGAAGAAAGTGAAGGAGTATCTGGGGCGGCATCCGCGCACGAGCCGGATCGTGCTAATGGAGGACACGAATCTTGCCGCAATGTACCAGGCGACCGTATATCCGATCTACGTGGTGATCGACCGGGAAGGAAAAATCGCGGGAGAACAGCGCGGAGCGGCAGGCGAACTCCCGCTGCGAAGGCTGCTGGCCCGAAGCGGGCTGGCTTCGAAGGACCCGGACGATGATTCCGGCACTATGCAGCGATCGCGATTTGCAGATGCCGGGCGGCGGGGGAACTAGCCTCGCGAACTCTTACGAAGGCACAGTCCTGGCGGCGAGCAATGCAGCACGCCGCGCATCTTGATGCATCACGTTCCCCGTTTGCGGAGTTGCGCGCCCATCAGGCGCTCATGCCAGAATTCGCGTCCCCATTTCCAATTCCACAGAGCGAAATGGGCCGCGACCATGGTGCCGATGACGATGGCGAGATATTGGGGAATGCTCAGGACGCGAGAGATTACCGGTAACGCCAGGGTGTAGCGCACTCCGTGCGTCCTCTCGATGAGGAGAATGGCGGCCAAACCAAGCAGGGGCAGACGGACGAAATGGCGGGCGAGCCGGTAAACGCCATTTCCCGCCAGAACGTGCTCGAACCGGCTGACGATCCACAATCCCACGGCCGCCGCCGCAAGCCCTACGAGCATGAGCGAGAGACCTGATCCGACGATGAGCGAGCGCGGAACGAAGCGCAGCCCGTACGGGAACACATCAAAATACGTGAACGCTCCGGCAAGCGCGGCGAGGGGATAAAGACAAACCCAGACAGGCCAAAGAACGCCCACGGCGACCAGATTTATAAGGAAGTCTCCCGCGGCGGCATGGCCCACCATGGACGTCGCTTTACCGAGTGATACGCCGGGGCCCCAATAGCCGGGCGTGGCAGGAAACGGATTCGGAGCAGGCTGGGAAGGGTTGAGGGGAGTGACCGGCCATGCCCCGGCTCTGTTCTTGCCATAAATGTCCATGGGATCGTTGCTGGGATTCCATGGTGCATTGGGGTCGGGCGGCATCGGCATAGGATCTCCTTCGCCGTGGCGGCGGAGCTACCCCAGGGCAGGCGGAAGTATACATCGCCACAACTGCTGGAGCGCGGAAAATGGATTAGATCAGTTGAGTCGCTCGAAGATGCCGGCTGCGCCCATGCCGCCGCCGACGCACATGGTGACCATGCCGTAACGCGCGTTGCGGCGTTCGAGTTCGCGGAGGATCGTGGCGGTGAGCTTGGCGCCGGTGCAGCCGAGCGGATGACCGAGGGCGATCGCGCCGCCGTTGGGATTGATTTTTGCGGGATCTAGTCCCGCGAGTTTGATGACAGACATGGCTTGCGCGGCGAAGGCTTCGTTCAGTTCGATGACGGCGATATCGTCGAGCTTCAGTCCCGCGAGCTTCAGCGCCTTGGGAATGGCATACACGGGGCCCACGCCCATTTCTTCCGGCAGGCAGCCGGCAGTGGCGAAAGAGACGAAGCGGGCCATGGGTTTGATGCCCAGCTGTGCGGCGCGCTCTGCACTCATCACGACCGCAGCGGCGGCGCCGTCGCTCATCTGCGAGCTGTTGCCGGCGGTCACGGTGCCTTTGGCGTGGAAGGCGGGCCTGAGTTTGGCGAGGGCGTCGGCGGAGGTGTCCGCGCGCGGGCCTTCATCGATGGAAAATGTGTAGGAAGAGGTTTTCGGCTTCGTGCCGTTCATCGCCGTGACGCTGACCTCGACAGGTACAACTTCGTCCTTGAAGCGGCAGGCGGAGATAGCCGCGACGGCCTTCTGGTGGCTGGCGAGGGAAAACGCGTCAGCCATCTCGCGGGTTATGCCGTGCTTGGCGGCGAGCTTTTCCGCGGTGAGGCCCATGCCGAGGTAGGCGTCGGGGTAGTGGTCCATGAGCCACGGATTCGGGGAAACTTTGTTGCCGCCCATCGGGACCATGGTCATGGACTCGGCGCCGCCCGCGACGATCACGTCTGAACCGCCGCCGCGAATGCGCTCGGCGGCCATGGCAATGGATTGCAGTCCGGAGGAGCAGAAGCGATTGATGGTCATGGCGGAGGCTTCGACGGGAAGGCCGGCGCGCAGAGAGCAGATGCGCGCCACATTCCAACCCTGCTCGCCCTCGGGCATGGCACAGCCGATTATGACGTCCTCGATTTCCTTGGGGTCGAGCTGGGGAACGCGGGCGAGCGCGCCGCGAATCGCCACAGCTCCGAGATCGTCGGGGCGCACGGTTCGCAGAGCGCCCTTCCCTGCTTTCCCGACGGCTGTACGCACCGAACTGACGATCACCGCTTCACGCATGGATTTTTATCCTTCCTGACTCGTTTGCTCCTCCCTATTGGACGCCTGCGAAGCCCGAAACGCAACATCGCGGTTGGAAGAGGACCGAGATGATGCAAGCACGCTGAGCCGAGAGGCGCGCCTGCGGGAGAGTCACTGGAGAAATGCCGCAGAGGCGCCGACCCACTCCAAATCGCGGTTGTGGTCCACGCCCATCATTTTGCCGCGGCCCATGCGGACGATGACGGGCCCTGCTTTTAGCTCATCCACCCACAAGAACATGATGCGTAGCTCGGCCTGGGTGGCCCCGTGCGGCGTGGCGATGACGGGCTCAAAGCGCATGCGCTCCTGAAAGAGATATTCATGGCGTTTTTCGGGGGGAATCGCGTCGAGCTCGGCGCGCGTGGGGCCGACAATCACGCCGAGGCCTGCGAAGGAGAAGAGCGGCTTCAGGACGTAGTTTTCGAGATCGGCGGGCCACTTGTCCATTTGGTCGAGAAACCAAGCGCGGGGGACCGCGGGATGCTTGAGGAATGGAATTGAAAATTTGCTGATACGGAAGAACCAGTTGGGGTGGCCAGCCCACTCGACGTCTAGATCGTCCGTGAATGAGAACGGCAGCTTGAGGTCCTTTCGTACTAACTCGTCCACAATCACGCGGTTGTAGATGCGGCGGATGGGAATCCGCTTCCCTTCGTGGGCGTAAAACAGTTGCCGCCCTTCCTTTTTTACTTCCGTAATGCAGACGGGGCGCACGCCGAGCAGTTTTTCCGTGGCGGTGAAATCCGGAAGGGTTTTCTGTTCCCAGGGATGGATTTCGAGAAGGACCACGTTTTCGGGATCATGACCGCCCATAATCGCGCGGCGCAGCTCACGCAGATAGGAGTCCGAGTCTGGGAAATCCAGGTAACCGCCGAGACTGAGATCGAGGGCGTAGCTGCGGCGGTAGGCGTCGAGGAGAAGGGTTTGGTAGGCGTAGAGCGACGGAAACCCCTGAATTTCGACGAGCCGCGGTTCGATTTCCCCGCCGGCTCCGCGAACGAGGCCGAAATCCGCCTGAACAAAGAGCGGGCGTGGCGATTCTCCCGGCACGTTGAACTGGGGAGGTATGGCAGCGCGCGAGGCTTCACGATAGACGGGGTCAGTCACAAGCTGATGGACCATTTCGCGGCCGGCGGCGGCCAGCCGTTCGACGAGGGCGCGAGGAAAAAAACAGGGCGTTTCGCAGACACGGAATTTGACGTGGGTGCCGCACGCGGTATCGAGCGCGGCGAGGAACGCGCGGTATTTTTCAGGGGTGTATTCGCGGTTAAAGCGTTCGCGAAGGGCGGGGATCATTGGCGGTGGCCCGAATTCTATTGAAAATTGCAACGGACGAAAAGCAGGTCCCCGCCACGGCGGGGAGGCCTGAACCGTCCCAAAGGCTCGGGACGGGTTCGGGAGGACACCCAGCGGGTCTTACGGGGCCCCCGTCAAATCAGGAATTTGCCGTCCTGCATGATTTGGCGGTCGTCGAGC
>DASPSB010000091.1:0-2011 GCA_035624135.1 Candidatus Acidiferrales bacterium
ATGGCAGGGGTGGTGCTGGAAGCGGAAGCCGCGGGTCCGCCGGTGACGGAACGGAAGTTCGACGAATATCACCTGTACACACTGGAGCGGCCGACCACGCTGCTGGATCGCGAGACGAAGCAGGTGGAGTTTATCCATGCAACGGGGGTGGAATCGCACCGCGCCTACGTGTACGACGGGGCGAAGCAGGACCGGAACACGGCGGGCTGGCCGATGGAAAATATCCGCAACAACCAGTCGTACGGGACGCAGTCGAACCCGAAGGTATGGGTGCTGCAGGAATTCAAGAATTCTGCGGCGAACCACCTGGGAATTCCGCTGCCGAAGGGGCGCGTGCGGTTCTATCGGAGGGACAAGGACGGGCAGGTTGAATTCACCGGCGAGAACGTGATTGACCACACGCCGAAGGACGAGATGCTGCGGTTCTACACGGGGAATGCGTTCGACCTGGTGGGCGAAAGGCGGAGAACGTACTTCAAGCTGGATAATGCCGACAGTTGGATTGATGAATCGTTTGAAATCAAACTGCGGAACCACACAAACGCCCCGGTGGAAATCCGGGTGGTGGAGCATCTCTACCGCTGGACGGGCTGGGAGATATCGCAGAAGTCGGCGCCGTACGAGAAAATCGATTCGCAGACGATTCAGTTCCTGGTGACGGTGCCGGCAGACGTCGAGTCGAAGGTGACGTATATGGTGCACTATACGTGGTGAAGGGGAAGTGGCTAGTGGCTGGTGGCGAGCGGGGAGCGAGAAAGCGGACCAAATCATCTAAGGCGCGATGATCGCAGCCCAATCAACCTAAAGACAGGCAGGGGAGAGCAAAGCAAATCCCTGCTTGCGGCAGGCAGTCCTCGTCGTCCCAAAGGCTCGGGGCTCCTCCCTTCGGCTCCGCTCATGGCAAGCGGAATGGCAGCGTCGTGGTCAGGAATTCCAAGCGACCTGGGAAAGATGTTTGCGGCGCTCGGCCCAGTCCTCGGTTGAATGGATTTGCGGGGCGACTTCGATCACACGGGTGAGCATCTGGAAGACGGAGACCTGGGTCCAGGGAGCGCCCTCGCGGGTGCGGAGATCGCGGCGGTTGAGTTCGGCGGCGATGCGGGAGAGCGAATAGTCCTGCACGATAAACTCCATCATCATTTTGAGAACCTGCATTTCGAGCGGGTTTTCTTCCAGGTGCAGACAATCGTCGGAGACGCGCAGGCCGTAGGGAACGGGGGCAAGTTTGCGGGCGGGCTCGAGCTCGCCGGGAACGTCGCGTTCCCACTCGAGAGCCACTAGCCGCCATCCGGCTGCGGCGCGCTCAGTGAAATAGTCCAACGGGAGGGGAGAGCGAGCGGCTTCGCGGATGCGTTCTGTGCGGGACATAGAAACCTCCTCGATGCGCCAGCCCGAGCCGCAGCGAAGGGCGGCCGAGACGGCGACGCAGACTACAACTCAGGTGGTGAGTGAGCACGTCGGCTGCCCGGCCCGCGCCGGGATAACCCACGGGAAGTGAATCGGTTGGCGGAGACACGACAGGCGAGGGGACTGTGCGGTGCCCGCTTTCAGGATACAAGTGTCGCTGAACCGGACAGTTGCAGGACGAGGTCATTGCACGGCCGGATGGAGAGCCGCTTCGAGGCCGGGGATGGTTTTCCAGACGGGGCCGCCCCAAAAGGCGAAGGAGGGCGCTGCGGCCCACGGAGAACCCGGTGGGAAAAGGAGCGCTTCGTCCCACTGGAAGCCATGGTCGAAGCAGCAGGCGGGCGGAGTTTTTCCGGCTCTGGCGGCGCGGCGCGCGACCTCGTGCGCGATGAAGTGCTGCGGATCCCAGAACTGACGGGCGCGCGAATCGGGAATGCGGGCAAGCGCAGAGCGGCCCGGCGGACGCCAATCGGAAGCAAGAATCGGCTCCCAAATCACGAGTACACGGAGTGCGGGATCGCGTTCCCGCTCGAGGAATTCGCCGACCGCGGAGGCCCCCCGCAGACAAGCGGGTCAAGTCGGGGAGACGAGCAGGACGAGCCGT
>DASPSB010000097.1:0-5360 GCA_035624135.1 Candidatus Acidiferrales bacterium
CTGTTCGAGGCTGGCGGTGAGCGCAGGGTCTTTCTTTTCGAGCGGCTCGAATTTGTGAAAGAGAGGATCAATGACCCAGGGCCCGATGAAAAACAGGAAGATGCCCAGGGGGAGCGCGACCAGCCAGAAATAGAACCACCATCGGCGCGGGCTCCGTCGAATCACGACGTAGAGCAGCCAGATGAAGATGGTGCCAATCACCAGGCCGATGAGCTGGGCCTTCACCCAATCCCAGGTCCAGGACCCCCAGCTCTGCACCGAGATGCCAAAGCTCTTTTCCACCCATTCGCCGTAGATATCCAGCGGCAAACTGAGCACGGCAATGGTCAGCAGGAACAACGGCGAAAAGACCAAGCCTTGCAGAAAGCGCCGGGCTGAAAATTTCTCGGCCAAGTCGCGAAACCGCGCACCCAGTTTCCCCTGCAGGATGAGCCAGTAGATGATGAGTCCGTACGCGAAACCCAGAAGCGCCAGCCGGAAGTGGATGCGGGCGCGGTCGTGGGCCTTCTTGTAGAGATCCGGAGGCAGGGAGTATTCGGTCACTTTGCGTTCTGCAGGCGGAGTCACAGCAGGCTGGGCCACTGAGGGAGGCTGGGATTGCGCCGCGGGAGCAGACTGCTCCGGCTGGCCCCGCGCCGCCGGAATAGGAAACGCCGTGAGCGCAAGGGCGAGCAGACAAATCACGACGAAACTCCCCAGGAGAATGCTGCGAACGGTAGCTGGCAGGCTGGTCATCGACGGCATGGGCTCGGCAAGAATCACTTCTAAGTCGCGGGTTGGAGAAAGTCAAGCAAGGCGCGGCGAAACTCCTGGGGCTTCTCAAGATGAGGGATGTGGCCGGCATCGGCGATGACAAGGCAGCGGGCGTGAGGGATATCGGCGGCTGCAGCCTTGGCGAGCGCGACGAAGTTGCCCATTTTGGCGCGCGCCTCGGGAGTGGCGTAGCTGGAGAGCGGCACGGTGTGGTCGTGGTCGCCGACGATGAGCAGCGTCGGCGACGCGAGCAGGTGATATTCCCCGCGAACGGGCTGCGTGTAGATCATTTGATAGGCGAGGGCAGAAGCTTTGGCCCAGCGCGGGAATTCGCCGCTGCGCGTGACGCGAATCTGGACCTCGGCCAGCGGGTCAGAGATTTCTGGACGCGGACTGACGAAGTAGCGGGCGTAGAAGGCGCGGATTTTCTCCGGGTCGGTGTTGGCGAGCTCGGCCTGGTACAGAGTTTTGTCGGATTGCGGCGGGATGTTGGCGCGATAATCCTCGAGGCCGATGGGATCTTCGAGGATCAGATGCGTGACGCGCGCGGGATAGGAGAGCGCGAAGCGCACAGCCAGCATGCCGCCCGTGGAGTGGCCGAGCACGGCGACCTTCTCAACGCCGAGCACGTCGAGCAGATGGGCGGTGTTGGCGGCGAGAAGCTCGAAGCTGTAGCGAATGTCGGGCTTCGAAGATTTTCCCCAGCCGATTTGATCGGGAATGATGACGCGATATCCGGCTTCGGAGAGAACGTGTGCCGTATCGAGCCAGTAATAACCGCCGAAGTTCTTGCCGTGAAGGAAGAGGATTGCGCGGCCATTGGGAAAGGGGGATGGAACATCCATGTAAGCCATGCGGAGATCCTGGCCTTCGATAGTGAGCGGGAGGAAATGAACGGGCCAGGGGTAGGGATATTCTTCGAGAGCGATGCCGAGGGCGGGCGGATTCGGCGGCATTTTTTGGTCCGTAGCCTGAGCTGAAGCGAATGGCGGAAGCGCAGATAGCGCAATCCACGCTGCGAGCAGGGCAATTCGATTCCACATGGTGATTCCCCGGTTCGTTTTACGAAGTAATCGGGCGACTAGCGTACAAATTGTCTTCCGGCCAAGAGTGTACCGCGGCTGACGCGGCGCACGGCGAAGGTATAATTCCGACTGCTCAACGGCCCATGCGATTTTCCCAAAAAACCAAAACTGTGCTGGCGTACACGGTGTGCACGCTGGTGTGGGGCACCACATGGTTTTCCATCCGGCTGACCATCGCGCCAGGCGGATATCCGACGTATGAGGCGGCGGCACTGCGGTTTTCGATCGCGGTGGTGGTGATCGCTCTGTGCGTGCCGCACGAACTCGCGCGCGTGCGAGAGCGCGTCGGAACGGCGTTTCCGTGGCTCTGCACCGCCGGACTGATGAATTCCGCGAGCTACGCACTGCTCTATAAAGGAGAAGAAAACGTGCCGGGAAGCGTGGCCGCGGTCATTTACGGAGCGCTGCCGCTGTTGACGGCTCTCGGAGCGGCGGCGACGCGCTCCGAGCGAATTTCCGCGGGGCAGGTGGGTGGCGGGGTGGTGGCGCTCGGTGGAATCGCCATGTTGTTCTGGGACCGGCTGCATGTATCGCGCGAACAGGCGGTGGGCGTGGGATTGGTGATTGGCGCGGTACTGGCGAATGCGGCGTATCTGCTGCTGTACAAGCGCAAGGTGCACGCCGAGCCGTCGGTGGCGACGACCGGAGTGTTCCTGGCAGCGACGACCGCGGGCCTGTGGACCTCTTCGCTGGCGCTGGGATCGCGGGGGATTCCATGGCCGCCGCCCGTGAAGGCCACGATGGCGCTCGTGTATTTGGGATTGGCAGGGACAGTGCTGACGTTCGTGTGCTACCTCTACTTGATCCGGCATGTCGGAGTGGCGACGTCGAGCACGCTGATTATTGCGGAATCGGTACTCGCGCTGGGCGTTGACAGGATGTGGGAACGACAGGGAAAGCTGGCGGCGCTGAGTTACCTGGGAGCCGCGGTCGCGTTGGCGGGGTCGGCGGTGAGCATCGTGCTGAGGCCGGAAGAGACGCCGCCGAGTTGAGCACAGGCAGCCCCGGGTCCGGCCTCAGTTCCGTTGACACTGGTCGTAAGCACATCACCGCACCATCTCCCTCGGCATCTCAATGGGCGTAAACTCGATGAACGTTGAGGGGACCATGAAACGAGCGCGGAGATGGATTATGGGAATCGCGATAGCTGCGGCGCTGGGCGGCGCGGCTAGGGCGGACAGACCTGCCACGGCAGGCAGCCAGCAGGAAGAAAAGCCGGCGAAGACGAGTGCTGCTGTCCCCGCTTCCTCGAAATCGTCGATCCATTGGGTGGGATGGTCGGAGGGAGTGTTCGAGCAGGCGCGCAAAGAAAACCGGTTCGTGCTGCTCGACCTCGAGGCCGTGTGGTGCCACTGGTGCCATGTGATGGACGAAACGACGTATCGCGATCCGGAGGTGATCCGGCTGCTGGCTGAACGCTACATCGCGGTGCGCGTGGACCAGGATTCGCGGCCGGACCTTTCCAACCGGTACGAGGATTACGGCTGGCCGGCAACGATTGTGTTCGACGGGCAGGGAAAAGAAATCGTGAAGCGGCAGGGATATTTGCCGCCGGGCGACATGTCGTCCATGTTGCAGGCGATTATTGACGATCCGACGCCAGGGCCTTCGGTGGTGCCGGAGGAGCCGGTGGAATATTCGAGCACGGCAATCACGCCGGCGCTGCGGGATGAATTGGAGAAGGACTACCTGGCGGGCTACGACACGAAGGAAGGCGGCTGGGGATTCGGGCACAAGTTCCTGGACTGGGATTCGGTGGAGCTGGCCATGGTGCGCGCAAAGCGGGGTGACGCGCGCGCGGAACGAATGGTGCGGCAGACGCTCGCGGGCGAGGAGCACCTGGTGGATCCGGTGTGGGGCGGTGTGTACCAGTATTCGACGGACGGGGTGTGGTCGAACCCGCACTTCGAAAAAATCATGTCCATGCAGTCCGAGAATCTGCGGATTTTCTCGATGGGCTACGCGCAACTGCAGGACGCAGCGGCGCTGAAAGCGGCAAAAGACATCCACCGCTACCTGACCGCGTTTCTGCTGAGTCCGGCGGGCGCGTTCTATACGAGCCAGGACGCGGACCTGAAGCCGGGCGAACACAGCGCGGCATATTTTCGGCTGACGGATGCGGGGCGGCGGAAGCAGGGAGTGCCGCGAGTGGACACACACGAGTACGCGCGGGAAAACGGCTGGGCGGCGACGGGACTCGCGGCGTTCTACGCGGCAACGGGAGATGCGAAGGCCCTGGAGGAGGCGCGGCGCGCGGTGGCGTGGGTGGGGGCGAACCGCGCTTTGCCCGCCACGGCGGGCGGGCCGGAGGGAGGATTCCGGCACGATGCGAAGGACGCGGCCGGGCCGTATCTGGGCGACTCGATTGCGATGGCGCGCGCGTATCTGGCGCTTTACGGAGCCACGGGAGACCGCGCACTGCTGGCGAACGCGGAAAAAACGATGCATTACATCGAACACAATTTCCGGGCGCCGGCCGGGAAGGCCGAAGCCGGCTATCTGACCTCGAAGGTGCCGACGGACCGTGCGTACGTGGTGCATGCGCAGAGAGACGAGAACGTGGAAGTGACGCGCACGGCCAACCTGCTCTTCTATTACACGGGAAACGCGGACTACCAGAAGATGGCGCAGGAAGCGATGCGGTATTTGGCCGCAGGACCCATTGCTCGAAGGTTGCCGGTGGCGAGCACGCTGCTGGTGGATTACGAACTGTCGCGTCCGCCGCTGCACCTGACCATCGTGGGGCATAAAGACGATCCGGCGGCGCAGGCGCTGTTCCAGGCAGCGCTGCGCTATCCCGTGGCCTACAAACGGCTGGAATGGTGGGATACGCGCGAGGGGAGGCTGCCGAATCCGGACGTTCAATATCCGGAGTTGCAGAAAGCGGCGGCATTTATCTGCACCAGCCGGACGTGTTCGCCGCCGATTTTTCAGGCAGAGGCGCTGGCAGCGAAGGTGGATAAATTGACGGCGGTTTCGGCGGCGGGCGGAGATTAGTCGGCGACGATGGAAACGGCGCGCGGTGCAGGGCGGGTGAGCACGGTGGCCTCGCGGGCTGCGGCAGCGCGCACGATGATAGGGCGGGCGAGCGCGGATTCGAGCAGATGCTTGCGTCCGCCCATAATCGCGGCGTTCTGTTCGGATTCGGGCCAGCCGAGGGCACGAATCAACACATATTCGGGATGGCTGCGGACCTCGAGGCGGCGCACGGCGCCGTCGTGCGCGTCGTCGAGCGCGTCGGCGATGCGGAGCACGCCCGCGAGGGTGCGGATGAAACTGCGCGCTTCCGGCTGGAGCCCGGCGTAGGCGGTGTGCTTTTCCCGAGGCTCGGCGCCGCAATGGTAGCGTGCGACGACGGCCACGCGTTCCACTTCATCCCTGGTCCAACCGAGCGGCGGATCGAGCGCGGCAATCAAACGGTAGGAGGCTTTGTGGTGGCCTTTGGCCGTTTCTGAGCGGCCGACGTTGTGGAGCAGCGCCGCGGCATGGAGCAGGACGCGGGCACGCGGCGTGCCCAGCGTG
>DASPSB010000098.1:0-5120 GCA_035624135.1 Candidatus Acidiferrales bacterium
CGGTCTCTCCCCGTTTCCGCTCGGTGATGTCTTCTGCCGACCCCTCATAGAACGCGATGGAACCGTCCGGGCTGCGCACCGCGCGCGCGGTCTCGGACACCCAGATTCGGCCGCCATCCTTTCTGCGGATCTCGTATTCGAAATTGCGGACCTCGCCCTGCTCCTCGATCAGCCGCTTGAACTCCTCGCGCTTGGTGGGGTCCACGTACAGTTGCTTTCCGATGTCTCTCACCGTCGCGAGCAACGCCTCCGGACTCTCATAACCGCACAGCCGCGCGCATGCGGGATTCACACTCAGGTAAGCTCCTTCCGCGGTCGTGCGGAAGATCGCCGGGATGGCTTGCTCCACCATCGTCCGGTACTGTTCTTCGGCGTCTCGCAGCGCCTTTTCGTGAATTTTTCGCTCGATGGCGATGCGCGCCAGTTGCGTGGCGTTTTCCGCCGCCTGCAACTCTTCCGTGCCCGGTTCGTGGGGCTGGCGGTAGAAGGCAGTCAGCACTCCCAGCAGCGCGCCTTTTCCCGATACAATCGGGCCGGCCCAGCACGCCTGCATTCCATGGGCGAGCAGGATTTCCTTGTAACGGCTCCATTGCGTGTCTGTTCGGAAGTCGGCCGCCACCACCAATTCCCGCCGGTGCGCCGCCACCGCGCACGGCAGCGAATCGGCCGCGATGGCGCAATCTTCCAGCATCTCTCGGCACCCCTCGGGAAGGTTAGGTGCTGCTCCCAACTGCAATCGCGCGCCGCTCCGGTCCGTCAACAGCACCGCGCACAGCATCTCCGGCATCCGCTCCTCGAACGACCGGCACAGTTGTGCGAGAACCTGTTCGAGTGGCGCATCAATATTGATCAGCTCGAGAACGGAACTCTCCGGCCCGAATGAGAGATCGGCCGGCCCATCGGCTGCTTCGCGTCTGCGGAGAGAGTCCACGCTCTACACCTGGAGAGAAAAGTGCCCCATGCTAACCCGAAGGACTCCAGCGCGAAATCCTTTCCTGCTTCGCACTGTCCAAATTCACACTATCCGCTTGGCGCAATTACTCTTCCCGCTCTCCTGTGGCTCCGCGTATCCCTCTAGCTCGGAAGTCGGCCCGTACCGCTGTGATAGACTCCCGCCAGTGGCGAAGCAAAACAACGATAAAGCGCTGGGCATGGGCCGTTCCATCCACCGGCGCGATTTTCTAAATGGCGTGGCCCTCACGGTCGGCGCTGGACTCCTCCCCAGCCACTTCCTGGCAGCTGCGGCCTTTGCCGACGAACCGCAAAATTCCGCAGGGTGCTACCCTCCCGCGAAGACCGGCCTTCGCGGCAGCCATCCGGGGTCCTTCGAGGTCGCGCATGCCCTGAGCGATCCCTCCTTTTGGGACACCGCGGGCACGCCCTCCGACACCGGCGAACGCTACGACCTGATTGTTGTCGGTGGCGGCATCAGCGGGCTCTCTTCGGCTCATTTCTTCCGCAAATCCGCGGGGGACCATGTCCGCATCCTCATTCTCGACAACCACGACGACTTCGGCGGCCATGCCAAGCGCAACGAATTCTCGGTCGGTCGCCATCTCCTGCTCGGTTTCGGCGGCACCTACTCCATTGAAAGCCCCGCGCCCTATAGCGCCGTCGCGCGCGGCCTAATCGAGGAGCTGGGCATCGACGTTGCGAGTTGGAAGAAAGTGAACGATCCGCGCATTTACTCTTCGCGAGGTCTTCATCGCGGCGTCTTCTTCGACAAGGAAACCTTCGGCGCAGACCGGCTCGTGCTCGACCCGCGCCCCAGCCGCTTTGGGGATGAAGAAGACTTCGAGCTCAGCCCCGCGGCAGTCGCTAAATTCATGGAGCAGGCACCGCTCTCCGACGCCGCCAAAAAAGACTTTGTACGCCTTTACAGCGAAACAAAGGACTACCTGCCGGCGCTCTCCTCCGACGAAAAGAAGGCCAAGCTTGCGCGCGTTCCCTACTCCGAGTTCCTCGCCAAGACGGTGGGGGTCGATCCGCAGGTTGTCCGCTTTTTCAGTGCCGCCCCCCATCCCCTGTTCGGCGTCGGCACTGATGCCGTATCCGCACAGGATGCCTGGGGCCTGGGCCTGCCCGGATTTGCCGGCATGGCACTGACCCCAGGAGCCGGCCCGGGCATGAACCGGGACGCAATTCCGAACAAGGAGGCTGACGAGTATTTCTTCCACTTCCCCGACGGCAATGCCTCCATCGCCCGTCTTCTCGTCCGCAAACTCATTTCGGCTGCGATCCCAGGGAAATCCGCAGACGACGTGGTCACCGCCCGCGCCGATTATGCCCGCTTAGATCAATCCGGCTCCCCCGTGCGCATCCGGCTCAATAGCACGGTGGTGCGCGTCGAGCAGGACGCCCGCCCGTCTGGAACAGCAGGCGTCACCGTCACCTATTCGAGCGGCGGGAAGCTCTCCATCGTACGCGGCGCAAAGTGCGTCCTGGCCTGCTGGAATTTCGTCATCCCCTTTATCTGTCCCAGCATTCCCGACGAGCAGAAGGAGGCGCTCTCCTCCGAAGCGAAAGTGCCGCTCGTATACACCAATGTGGCCATCACAAATTGGCAGCCCTTCGTGAAACTGGGCGTACAGTACGTCTATGCTCCCGGCTCATATCACAGTTTCGTCGGGCTGGATCAGTCCGTCAGTATCGGCGGCTATCACTGCTCCCAGTCACCTTCCGACCCCGTACTGATCCACATGATGCGGACGCCATGCAGTCCCGGCCTGCCCGCGCGCGAGCAACATCGCATCGGCCGCGCATCGTTACTGTCCACGTCGTTTGAGGATTTCGAGCGCGAGATTCGCGATCAGCTCGTCCGCATGCTGGCGCCCGGCGGTTTCGATCCCGCACGCGACATCGCCGCGATCACCGTTAATCGTTGGCCACACGGCTACGCCTACGAATACAACTCGCTGTTCGACCGCTTCTGGCTGGAAGGCGCCACGCCCCCCTGTGTGCTGGCGCGCCGGCCGTTCGGACGTATCGCCATCGCCAACGCCGATGCCGGCGCCTATGCCTATACCGACGGCGCCATCGACCAGGCCTGGCGCGCCGTCAACGATCTTCAAGGCGCCTGACCCGCGCCCCGCGCGCAGGCGCGTCGCCGGATCGATCAGATGATATGTACGGTGAGCGTCAGTGTCGTCTTCACTCCGCCCGCCGCCGTCCCCACCAACTGGATCTGATACACCCCGGCCGGCGTCGTCGGCGCTCCCGGAATCGCCGGCGGCGCGTTGCTCACGCACGCCGTCCACGTCATCACCAGCAGCACCAGCAACACCATTCCCAGCGCTGGCATCAATTGCCGCACGAAACCACGTCCTCCGCCCGATGAGCGCCTGCGCCGCATCGCCAGCAGCATCGCCAGCAGCAGCACCGCACCCACCGGCGGTGCTGTCCACGGCGGTGCGTTCCGCGGCGGTTTCGGCGCAACCAGCGACGGGTTGCAGTTCGTCTGCAGCGTGCACGTCACCGTAATCGGCGGGCTCGGCGTCATCGTCACGTTGATCGTCGCCGGATTCGCCGTCGCAATCGTCGCCGGGATCCCCGACACACACATCAGCGAGATCATTCCGATGAACCCCGGATTCGGCTGCACGATGATCGTGAATGTCCCTATGTCTCCCGGCAACAGTGTGATCGTCGTCCCGTTGCTCCCGTTCGTGGACTGCCCCGTCAGCGTGAACCCGGCCGCCGTCGAGGCCCCCACTCCCGTCAGCGGAATGTTCACCGGGCTCCCCACCAGGTTCGTCCCCGTGAATCGCAGCATCCCGTTTTCCGTCCCCGCAAACGATGCCGTATAGGTCAACGTCACCACGCAACTCGTCCCTGCGGCCACCATCCCGCCGTCGGTCGGACACGTCGTGGTCTGCCCCACGATCGCGAAGTCGCTCGTGTCGCTCGTGCTGATCGCCTGGACTGAGGAAAGCTGTAGATTCCCTGTCCCCGCCGTCACCGCCAGCGTCACCGTCATCGCTGCGCTGGTCATCCCAGGAACCACGGCCCCGAAGTTCACCCCCACCGCCGCTGTCGGCGTGAACGTCACCACTGGCAGTGTGCCCGTCCCGCTCAGCGAGACCGTCTGCATCGCCGGGCTGGCGTTGTCCGCGAAGTTCAACGTCGCGCTCTCCGCTGCCGTCGTCGCTCCCGCTGCGGGCGTCGCCGTCGGCGTGAACACCAGCGTCACGGCGCAGTTCCCGCCCGCAGCCACGCTCATTCCAGAATGAGTGCACGTATCCCCGGTGATGGCGAAGTCGGTCATATTCGGGCCGGTCACGTTCGGCGCCGCACTAAAGATCAGCGCCCCGTTCCCCGTGTTCATCAACGTTACCGTGACCGTCGCGCTCGGCGTTCCGATCGGCACCGTCCCGAATGACTCGCTGGCCGGCAGGCCGCTCACTACCGGCTGCGTCCCCGTGCCCGTCAGCGTCACGGTCTGCGGGCTGCCTGTCGCGTTATCGGTTACCTGCAGCGTGGTCATTTCGTTTCCCACCGGAATCGCCGTCGGCGTAAACGTGTATTGGACCGTGCAGCTCGCATTGTTCGGGTTGACGTTGATGGGCAGCGGTCCGCACGTGCCCGCTCCCGCCACTAGCGCAAAATCTGCGGCGTTTCCGCCCGTGGGCGTCAGGCCTCCAGTTATGGAGAGCGTGGTCGTCCCAGGATTCGAGAAGGTCAACGTCATCGGTGCACTCGCCACGCCTTCGGGCTGATTGCCAAACGCCAGCGGGTTCGGAGCCGCGGAAAAGCCGGCGGTGCTCGATAGCAGCGCCACGACGCCAGTGGGCGCCGCGGCATAACTGACCGTGAAGGCCTGCCCGGCGGGCACCGCCGGGAAGTTCGTACCCGTGAATGTGCCACTGACCGCGCCGGGCTCGATGAGGGCAAAGGAATTGCCCGCGGCGGCCATAAACCCGCCCGAATAGGTGACACTAAGGAGGCCCGCGAGTGTGGCCGTGCCGCTAACCACGAGTTGCGAATAGCCCGTACCCGGCGTCGTGCCCGCGAGGTTCATGGAGAGAGTGCCGCTGGTCTGCGTGTAATTCCCCGTGATGGTCAGAATCCCTGGCGACATTCCCGGATGAACGGTGCCGCCAGCATCGGTCAGGTTTCCAGTG
>DASPSB010000123.1:0-8657 GCA_035624135.1 Candidatus Acidiferrales bacterium
AAGATGGCGATGGAAATCAGGTAGCCGATAAAGAAGAACGGCTCGAGGAACGAGAAGGCCAGCGTGGCGAAAAATACGGCGATGAAAATGTTCAGCATCCCCTTCTGTGCGTACTGCGTGCAAATCTCCACCACCTTCTTGCTGTCGGTGACGGAAGCTTTCTCCACGCCCTCGAGTTTGATGTTGGCTTTGATGAATTCCACCGCGCGATAGGCGCCGGTGGTGACGGCTTGCGTCGACGCGCCCGTAAACCAGTAAATCATGGCCCCGCCGGTAATGGAGCCGAGCACGAAGGGCGCGTAGAGAATCGACAGTTTATCCACATTGACCTTCAAGCCCTCGGTCAGCGCCATGATGATCGAGAAAATCATGGTGGTCGCCCCCACCACGGCCGTGCCGATCAGCACCGGCTTGGCCGTGGCCTTGAAGGTGTTTCCCGCGCCGTCGTTAGCTTCCAGCAGGTCTTTCGCCCGGCCGAAATTCACGTCCAGGCCGTAATCCTTCTTCAATTCCTGCTGGATTCCGGGCACCTGTTCGATCAGCGAAAGCTCATAAACCGATTGCGCGTTGTCCGTCACCGGACCGTACGAGTCCACCGCAATGGTCACCGGCCCCATGCCCAGGAAGCCGAAGGCCACCAGCCCGAACGCGAATACAGGCGCCGCCACCATCAGATTCGCCAGCCCCTCGCGGCTGATCAGGAAACTCACCGACATCAGGAAGACCATGGCCAGCCCGATGTAGTAGCCGGAAAAGTTTCCGGAGACGAACCCGGAGAGAATTCCCAGCGACGCGCCGCCTTCCTGCGCCGAATTCACCACCTCTTTCACGTGCCGCGACTCGGTGGAGGTGAACACCTTCACGAGTTCCGGGATCAGCGCGCCGGCCAGCGTGCCGCAGGAAATGATGGCGGCCAGTTTCCACCATAGCGTTGGGTCGCCGCCGAGCGTGGGAATGATGAACGCCGAAATCAGATAGGTGAGCGCGATGGAAACGCCCGAAGTGATCCAGACCAGGGAGGTTAGCGGCGCCTCGAAGTTCATCTCGTCGGCGCCACCGTATTTCGCATGGGCGATCGCGCCGTTGATGAAATAGGCCGCGGCACTGGCCACCAGCATGGCGATACGCATCACGAAAATCCACACGAGCAACTGCACCTTCACCTTGGGATCGCTTACCGCCAGCAGGATGAAAGTGATCAGCGCGACGCCGGTGACGCCGTAGGTTTCAAACCCGTCGGCGCTGGGACCCACCGAATCGCCCGCGTTGTCGCCCGTGCAATCGGCGATCACGCCCGGGTTTCGTGCATCGTCCTCCTTGATCTTGAAGACGATCTTCATCAGGTCGGAGCCGATATCCGCGATTTTGGTGAAGATGCCGCCGGCGATGCGCAATGCCGCCGCGCCCAGCGATTCGCCGATGGCAAAGCCGATGAAGCACGGCCCCGCATAGTCGCCGGGAACAAACAGCAGGATGAACAGCATCATCAGCAGCTCGACGCTGATCAGCATCATCCCGATGCTCATTCCCGCTTCGAGCGGCGTGTGATAGATGGGGTAAGGTTTCCCCTGCAGGCCGGCAAATGCGGTCCGCGAGTTCGCGAACGTGTTTACGCGGATTCCGAACCAGGCCACGCCGTAGCTGCCCCCGATGCCCACCACGCTGAATACCAGGATGATGAGCACACGGGTGAACTCGTATTTCTCCAGCACTCCGAAGTACAGCACGATCACGGCGGCGATGAATGCCCACAGCAGCAGCAGGAATCTGCCCTGGGTGATCAGGTAGGTCTTGCAGGTCTCGTAGATCAGCTCGGAGATCTCCCGCATCGAGCGGTGCACCGGCATGTTCTTCAGCCGCGTGTAAATCACCATGCCAAACGCCAGTCCCAAAAAGCAGAACACGATTCCCCAGAGCAGCAGCGTGTGGCCGTCCACCACGTTGAGGAATTTGACGCTGGAGAGATCGGGAAGCTGCAGGTTCGCCTCTCCGCCGGGCGCTTCCGCAGCGGCCAGCGCCCGCGGGGACAGTGCGGCCAGCAGACCGCGCGCGGGACCTCCCGCGCCGGGTAGTGCTGCCGCTCCAAGATTTATCAGCCAGAGCAAATTCTCCGGTGCCATTCATCCTCCGTTGAGACCAGAAACCTGCCAGTGGATACACGTGCAGGCGTGTCGGGCGATTGTGAATTAAAAACATATAGCACTCGGGCGGGTGGGTCAACTTTTCCATGGCCGGGCATGGTGCCGGGCAAATGCGCGGTGGTCCACGCCGGATTCGTGTCGGCAGGGGCTGGCAGCTTGCTTTTTCCGGTGGACTCCCTATAGTCCACGGGACGTGCATCGCGCGGCAGCAGCGTTTGGATTGCGAATGCACGAGGGAGGTTTCTATGGCGCGTAAACAGAAGAAGCACAGTGCGGACCAAGGTGCGACCAGCGGCGCAGGCCGGCGCGAGTTCCTGCAGGGCGCGGCGGCTTCCGCGGCTGCGCTCGCACTGCCGCGATGGGCGCGAGCGGACTCGGGCGATCTTGGTCCCATACGCGCCCAGGTGGAAAAGCGCCACGACGAAGCGCTCAAGCGCCTGCAATCCTGGATCCACCAGCCTTCTATCGCCGCGGAGAACCGCGGCATGAACGAAGGTTGCGAGCTGGCAATGGAGATGCTTCGCGATGCCGGCTTCACGGGCGTCACCAAAGTGCCCACCGACGGCCAGCCGGGAATTTTCGCCACGCTCGATGCCGGCGCACCGCGCACCATCGGACTCTACTTTATGTACGACGTGAAGCAGGTGGATCCCTCCGAGTGGTCTTCGCCACCCTGGGATGCGGCGCTGGTGGACAAACCCGGCCTCGGCAAAGTCGTTATCGGCCGCGGCGCCGTGAATCAAAAAGGTCCGGAAGCCTCGTTCCTCGCCGCTTTGCACGCCATTCGCGGAGCCAGCCGCAAGTTGCCCGTGAATTTCGTCTTCGTCGCCGAGGGCGAGGAAGAAATCGGCTCGCCCCACTTCCCGCAGGTCGTGCGGCGTCCGGATGTGGCGGCGGCGCTTGGCAAATGCAGCGGCGTCTTTATGCCTCATGCAACTCAGGACCTGGACGGCAGCGTGCTCCTCACGCTCGGCGCGAAGGGCGTGGTAGAGCTGGAATTGGTGTCGAGTGGCGAACGCTGGGGGCGCGGACCGAAGAAGGACGTGCATTCCAGCAACAAAGCCCGGCTCGATAGTCCCGCCTGGCATCTTGTGGAAGCCCTGGCATCGCTCGTCTCGCCCGACGGAAACGAGCCCGTAATCGAAGGGTTTGCCGACGCGGCGCGTCCGCTCTCGCCCGCCCAGAAAGAAATGATCGCGACGGCTTCGCGCCGGCTGGTTGAGGCCGATGCGAAGAAACTTCTCGGCATCCAGCACTGGGTGCACAACGTCGGCTGGCAGGAGTCGCTCGAGTTGTGGCAATCGAAGCCGACAGTGAACATCGAGGGCCTGGTTGGCGGCTATACCGGTCCAGGCGGGAAGACCATTCTTCCGGGCCGCGCCGTAGCGAAAATTGACATGCGGCTCGTTCCCGATATGAAGGCGCTCGACACGCTCGAAAAATTGCGCGCACATTTGGCCAAACGCGGCTTTGGCGATGTCGAGGTGAACATGTCCGGCGGCTACGATCCAACGAGCACTCCTGGCGATTCCGCGTTGATTCGCGCACAGGTGGCCGTCTATCGCCGCAGTGGCATCGACCCGGTCGTCCTCCCTCGTCTTGCCGGCTCTTGGCCCGGCTATGTGTTCACCGGCGAGCCGTTGAAGTTGCCCGCAGGCCATTTCGGTCTAGGCCATGGCAGCGGCGCACACGCTCCGGACGAATACTATGTGATCGAAGCAACCAACCCGAAGGTGCAGGGAATGGACGGAGCGGTTTTCTCGTTTGTCGAGTATCTGCACGAGCTGGCCACGATTTAGCCGGGATTTATCGCGGTGCTTGCCAGGGATCGACGCGCGGCAGCCAGCGGCGCACGTGGCGGCAGTACTCTTCATACTCTGCGCCAAATTTCCTGCGCAACGTCGGCTCCTCGTAAAAGACCACGAAGAGATGGACGGCCAATGCGACGGCTGCCACTGCGGCGATGAGCGCGGGGTTGGCGCGTCCGAAGATAATCCACAGTCCGATCCAGCCCGCGGCGAAGCCTGCATACATCGGATTGCGAATGTGGCGGTAGCAGCCCACAACCACCAGACGGCTGGGAGGAATGACGGGTGCGGGCGTGCCGTGTCCGGTCCAGCCAAAATCCCAGACGCACCGCAGCGCCATCGCGAATCCCAGAACCGACGGAATTGCCCCCAGCCAGCGCCAGTTGGCTGCGCCTGCCATTTCCACGCGGAAGCCGAGCCAGCGAGGCAGCAGCCAAAACCAGAGGGCCAGAAATGCGGCCCCAACGGTGAGTGAGGCCAGTGCCGTAAGCCAGTTCAAATCACCGTCGATTGCCGTCGAACCTGCTGACCGTCCCTGAGCCATTGTTTTTACCTCTCTACATCACATTACCGGGGCGTGTCCGCAGAGGTTTCAAATTTATGGAACCGAGACTACAGGATTGCGGAGAATTTCCGCCCGCGGCTGGATGCCGAGCCCCGGACCTTTTGGAGCGGCCAGGTGGCCGATTGCCCGCTTGGGAGCCTCTTCTGCCGTGGAAACGGTCACGTAGCTGTTGAAATCGGTCGAAGAGAAAAGCGCCGCGGGCGGAGTGCTGTGCGCCAGGTGCGCGATGGCCGCGGTAGCCACGTCGCTGCCCCATGTGTCCTCGATGGTCATCGCGATGCCGCAGGCCACGCATAGGTCGCGGATCAACCGCGCGCGAGTGAGGCCGCCCACGCGCGAAATCTTCAGATTGATCAGGTCCATAGCCCCGTCGGCCACTCCGCGGACCACGTCCGCAGCGCTCGTCATGATCTCGTCGAGGATAAACGGACGGTTCGTGTGCCGGCGGACCACCAGGCACTCCTCGTAGCTGTCGCACGGCTGCTCGATGTACACATCCAGATCGCGCACGGCATCGGCCACGCGAAGCGCCTGGTGCTGCGACCAGCCGGTATTGGCGTCCGCCACCAGCACATCGCCTTTATTGAGCAGCGAGCGCACTTCGCGGATGCGTTCGATATCTGTCGAAGGATCGCCGCCCACTTTGAGCTGGAATTTCGTGTAGCCCTCCGCGCGGTAGTGGGCCACCTTTTCGGCCATGTCCTTTGGACTTTCCTGCGAAATCGCGCGGTAAAGCGGATACGCGTAACCATAGCGCCCACCGAGCAGCGTAACGATAGGTTGCCCTGTGAGTTTGCCAAGAATGTCCCAGCAAGCTACATCTAGCGCGGATTTTGCGTAGGGATGCCCCCGCAGCGTCGAGTCCATGCGTTCGTTAATGAGCGCGAGCGCGCTGGGGTCTGCCCCGATCAATACGGGCGCAATCTTGGCGATGCCTGCGCGCGCACCCTCCGCGTAGGCGGGCAAATAGACAGGGCCCAGCGGACACGTTTCGCCGTAACCTGTGACCCCCACGTCGGTGTGCATCGCAACGATGGTGGAGTCGAAAACCTCCACGTAATTTCCTCCAGAAAAGGCGTAACGGCCTTCGCGCACGGGCAGGTCCACCTGGAAGGCTTCGATGCGTGTGATTTTTGGCGCAGCCGACATAGCGTTTGAGAGGGAAGGCATGATACCACCCGAGTTCGCCCGGAGCCGCAAAGACGCATCGCTACGCGGGCGCGCCGCTTCGGGATGTGCTGTTCTGATAGACTGGTGGTTTTGCAAGAGGATCGAAGCGCATGCAGTGGTGGTCGAAGTTTCAGCATTGGATTGTCGCGGCGCTCCCGGCGCTTGGAGCCGGTGGAATCTTTCTCGCCTCTTTCCTGGATTCCTCGCTGGTTTCGTTGCCGCTGGTGAATGATTTCCTATTGGTGGAAATGTCCGTTCTTCATCCCGCGCGCATGCCGCTCTATGCCGCTACGGCTACCCTGGGCTCGCTGGCCGGATGCCTGGTGCTGTTTTTTCTTGCGCGGAAGGGCGGGGAAGTGTACTTCCATCGTCACGCCGGAGGACGCGCGGCTCGCATCCGCGGCTGGCTCCAGAAGAACGCATTTCTGGCCGTGGCTCTGCCTTCCATCCTCCCGCCGCCAATGCCGTTCAAATTGTTTGTTCTTGGCGCGGGAGTCTTCCAGGTCGGCGTGCGGCCGTTTTCGCTGGCGCTCGTTGCGGGCCGTGGGTTCCGCTATTTTGCGCTCGGCTTTCTGGCCGTTAAATACGGCGAGCAGGCGCAGCGGGCGCTCGTCGAGCACAAACTAGGATTCATGCTCGCGGCGCTGGCCTTCGTCCTGCTGAGTTATTTGGTCACACGGGCCGCGTTCAAAGGCAGTAGCCCCCCGGCTGAGTAGGCCCTTGGAATCATGTCCGTCCAGACGCGCCTCAGCGCGAGAGCGCCGCGTCGTAACGCAATTCTTCGTGCGTCACCTTTGACTGTGCGTCGAGATCAATTTCCGCCCGCCAAGTGCCGTAGCGATCGCGAAGCGCCGAGTCGCCCATTTCGCGGAGTTCGGCGCGGCTGCCATCAGCTCTCGTCTCCAATTTGAGCAGAGGAAACCGCGCCAGGGCCGTATAGGCGCGCGCGACCGGCGTCCCCGCGGCCGCATCGACCAAGGCCGAAGGCTCGGGCTTGTATTGCAATATAGCCGATTCCGGCGCGAACGCCGCTCTGCTTCCCACGGGCACCTTTACTTCGGCCAGAAACGAATCTGTTTCCACCACTCCGCGCCAGGTAAATGGCGATGAGCCGGAAGCGAACGCGGCCCAATGTATCGCCGGCTTTCCGTTGTACTCCGCCTGGCCGAGCAGCACTTCGGCGCGCGCGTGCAATCTGGCGCGTGCACCGAAATACAACAGCGCGAGCGCAAGAGCAGTCGCCGGCCATCCCCTCGGCGGCCGTGGATCCGCTTGCGCGCCGATTTCTTCCGTCACCAGACGGAAGACGACGGGGAGCAGCGCGCACAGTGACAAAATTGCGATGAGAACGACATCGAAGCTGCTGGCGATGTTCCAGGAGATTCGCCCTGCGCGGAATGGCCAGTAGAGCTCGATGCCTGTATTCCCGCAGAGATCAAGCAGGAGATGCATGCCCGCGGAAATGAGCGCCGCCGCCAGAAGTCGAATGAATGGAGCCGCCGAAGGCCGCTTCCTGGACGCGGACCATACGCCCACGCCAATCGCCGTAGCCAGGACCGCAGCACCGGCAAGTGAATGCGTCACCGTGCCATAGGCGCGCAGCGGCGAGAGCGGCTCTGGCAAATGCCATAACCAGTCCACGTCGGGCGCCATCCCGGCGAGCAGGAAGGTGGCCATCTCCGGCGATGCCATGCGCGCGCGCGCACCCCGCGCCACCGTGTAGGAAGCCAGCAGGTGAGTGAGAGGGTCCATTCCAGTGATGGACTCGTGGCAGCCGTCAGGCGGACGGCCGCGCGGTTTCGGGCACCATCAGTGTGAGTGCGGAGGGCACGATGCGGAATGCTACCCCCAGTCGCCCCGCCGGTTCGCCGTCGAGCTGCGTGTGCACGATGCCGTCGGTGGGCTCACAGCGCAGCGCATCCGTCTTCCAGAAGTGTACGTCGCCGCGCCGGCGCAGATAGCCGAACCACAACGCCGGCAGATAGCTGAGAAAATTAAACGGATTGCGCGCCGTAACCGCAACAACTTCGAACTGCGGCTCGAACAGGCTGGCGCCTGTGGTGATCTGGAAGGGCCCGCCGTAATGCTTCGTCCGTCCGACCACTACCAGCGTGGCGTCCAGCGAGCGCTCGCGGGAAATGATTCGAAACGGCGGGAAGCGGTAGCTGACGATCTGACGCGCACCTTCTAGCCAGTAAGCCAGAATTCCCGTTTTTTCCTTTGCGCCCAAATCCAGCGAGTATACGAGTGCGCCATCGGCTCCCGCTCCGCCAACGCAAAGGAAATACCGTCGCGGCGCGCCGTTGTCGGCATGTTCTGCAGGCCCGGCGAGCGGCTCCATGCTGCCCAGCGCGATGCGAAGCGGGCGCGCGCGCGCAATCAGCTCGGCGGCCCGCCGCACGTCCCACGGAATGCCCAGCTCTTTCGCCAGGATATTCGCTGTGCCGGAAGGAAGCACGGCCAGCGGAACATTGCTTCCAGCCATGCCATTCACCACCTCGTTGTTCGTTCCGTCCCCTCCGGATGCGATCACCAGGTCGTAGCCGTCGGCAACCGATTGCCGGGCAAATTCCGTGGCATCGCCGGGCTCGCCAGTTACCAGCAGGGTGGTCTCGATTCTGTCGCGCAACAGGATTTTCTGTGCCTCTTCCAGGTGATGAATCTGTTTGCGCAACCGGCCGCCGCCCGCCGCGGGGTTGTAGATGAGCGCGGCGTGCGAAACGGCGCGCTGGCCGCGAGTGGTCTCGCGGCTGGTCGATTCGGTCAGTTCTGCCGGTGCCATCGGCTCTCCGCGGCGAAATCGCGTCACATTGTATACTAGCGCTCCCCGCGACACGCGGCGCCCGCGCGGCCCTGTGCGCGGAAAGAAATGGGCCCGCGAACAGCGCGCCCATGCGACGAGGAGCACTGGTGGTGGCAGGCAAATCGGCGGCAAAGGAAATCGAAAAGCTGCGCGCGGACCTGCGCCGCCAC
>DASPSB010000136.1:0-4149 GCA_035624135.1 Candidatus Acidiferrales bacterium
TTGGCGTCGTCCGCTTGCGAGGCGGGCAGTGCAATGTCGTCTCTGCCCATGTGCGCTGGATGCGCGTACCCGGTGAGCGGCTTGCCGGCAGTCGGAGTCCTCCTGAAAGGAATCGACGAAAAAAGCCTCTGACCACGGCACGCAATCACCGCCCGCGCCAGAACATCTCTAGGGTGAGAATCGCGAAGGCCAACACTGCGCCTGCGAGCGCCTGATATTCCCGGTTCCGGCGGTACTGCGTCCACGAAAACGGCTCGGCGGCGGATTTTCCCGGCGGGCGGGGCCAGAAGAGCGGCACGCGTCGAGCATACTCGTCGAACGCAGCGCCGTACTCGGCACGGAGTTCCTCTTCCTCACGGCGCATCACGCCCGGGTAAAACACAGCCAGATACAGCGCGGCAAGGGCAGCGGCGATCCATGAGCGCGAAGCCAGCAGAAAACCCATGCCGAGCAGCAGGCTGCCCAGATAGAGCGGATTTCGCGTCCAGGCGTACGGCCCCGCTGTAGCCAGCAATTCGTGTTTCCGTAAATGACCTGCGGCACCCGCGCGAATGGCAAGACCGATCACGGCAAAGATTGCACCAGCCGAGAGGGTTTGCAGTGTCGGACGCGCGAGCGCGAAGCAGGCCAGACCCACGGGATAGCCAATGCGCACCCGCCAGCGTGTCCGCCACGGCGGAGGGAGAGACTCCCCAGGCTTCACGGGCGTACCGCCTCGGCGCGACAAGAAACCGCGGCGAGGCGGCGCGTAACCGCGGCTTCCACCTGCTCGACAGTTATGGAGAGCATGGAGGGCGCATAAGACGAAGACCGTGTGTAAGTCGTCTCATGAGGCCGGGCATTGCGTACGACTATATCGTCGCGGCAGTAAGGGCCGGTCTGAACGGGGTCGGTGGGCCCGTAAAGTCCCACGACGGGTACGCCGAGTGCGACCGAGAGGTGAAGCGGGCCGGTATCGCAACCCACGAAAAATTGAGCGCCCCGCAACGCGGCCATCAATTGAGACAAATCCAATTCCAGCAGCAAAGGCTCCGGGCGGCCTGCAGAGGCTAGCACGGCCTCTCCGAGGTGCCGTTCACCCGGACCATACGTGACAATCCCACGGTATCCGAGCCGCGTCGCAAGCCGGCGGTGGAGTTCACCGAAACGTTCGGCGGGCCAGCATTTCGATAACCAGCCGCCGCCGGGACTGAGCATGAAATAAGCAGTCACGCCCTGGCTTCGAAGCGCTTGCGCCATACCAGCTTCAGCCGCTGGAGAAATCCGCAAGGGAAACCGCGAGCTCAAATCGTTGTCGCGGGATGGTACGAGCGCTCCGATCGCCGCCGCGAGCGAAAGATTCTTGTCAATGCGGTGACCATAAGCAGGCAATACTCGCCGGTTGTAAAACAGAGACGCCCCGCTCTCGCGTGCCGCAGCGCTCGCGAATCCCACCCGGAGGGGCGCCCCGGTGAGCCGTGCGAGGATTGCGGACTTGTACAAGCCCTGGACGTCTACCACGCAATCAAAACGATCTCGGCGCAGGCTGGCTATGCCGGCGCGCAGTTCGCGCCACCCGGCTCGAGGAATCGAGAGAATGGCATCGAGGCCTTCCACGTGTTCGAGCAGGGGGCGCCATCGGTCGTCCACCAGCCACGAAATGTGCGCGGAGGGAAAAGCGGCGCGCAGAGCGACGGCAACGGGAAGCGCGTGAATGATGTCTCCCAATGAGGTGAGCCGAACAATCAGGAGGCGGCGCGGATGAACCGGACTTGGAGCTGAGGTCATCGGCGAGCGGCCTGGCGGATGCGGGAGAATAGGTCACTGGTGGAATGTTGTTTGGGATCGCCGACGATGGCAATGCGGATCCCGAGGCGGGCCGCGGTGGCGCGCTCGGGCACCGTGTCGGGAGTATAGTCAGTGCCTTTTGCATGCACGTCGGGATGCAACAGTTCGAGCAGGTGTTCGACGTTCAGTTCGGGAAAAATCACCACGCCGTCCACAGCCGCGAGAGCAGCGACCAATTCTGCGCGTGCACGTTCGTCCAGAATCGGACGGCCGGGACCTTTCAATTGCCGCGCGCTGGCATCGGAGTTGATGGCTACCACCAGCAGGTCGCCTTCTCGCCGGGCGGCCTCCAGATAGCGAACGTGTCCCACATGCAGCAAGTCAAAAATTCCGTTGGCCAGCACCACTCTTTTGTTCCGGGCACGCGCGCTTCTGATCATTCCCCTGATGGCATCCAGAGAACCGATCTTGTCGCGGGAATTCACCGCAAACGCCGTCCGGCGCGACCAGAGCTTGGGGCGGGGGACTCCGCCGATTGCTGTGGGACGGATGATTCACCCGTGATTTCGCCGCGGAGTGCACCAAGCAATTCCGACTGCGTGACGGTCGCCGTTCCTCGTTTCATCACCACGATGCCGCCCGCGTAATTCGCCAGGCGCGCGGCTTCCAGAAATGTGGCGCCTGCCGACAGGGCAAGAGTGAACGCTGCGATCACAGTGTCGCCCGCGCCTGTCACGTCTACGGCTTCAGGTGCCCCAAATACGGGGATGAATTCCGAGGGTCGCCCAGGCTCAAAGAGCGCCATTCCGTCTTTTCCGCGCGTCACCAGCAGTGCGCGGAGGCCAAGCTGGCGCAGGGCCTTTCGGCCCAGCCGTTCGAGGGCAGCACGGTCAGTGCCGATGCGGGTGTGATATTGAGCCTCGAGTTCTGGTTCATTTGGTGTAGCCGCGGTAACGCCTACAGCACCGTAGTCCAGCAGGGAATAGCGCGAATCGAGCGTGATTTGCTGCTTCGCTCCCATGCGCAGCCCGCGAACCACCCCGGGTGTAACGGCGCCAAAGCCATAATCGCTCAGCAACACTGCGCCGACACGAGAAGCGAACTGACGGGCTCGACGGACAATGTGATTCCGCGCCGCCGCCGGAAGGGGACCGTTTGGCTCGCGATCCACACGGAGGACCTGCTGGCGGGCCGTGTGGGAAAAACCGGCAAGGTAGCGCGTCTTTGTGGGCGTCGTCCAACCGCGTACCACCCGGACTCCGGTCACGGAAACCGCCTTGCGGCGAAAGTAATCCAGCAGAGCGCGGCCGGGCGCGTCGTCGCCCACGGCTCCCACCAGGATCACGTGAGCGCCCAGATCGACGAGATTATTTGCGGCATTGGCGCCGCCGCCGGGTGTTAGCCGCGTATCCGAGTGGCGGAGAATCAGCACCGGTGCCTCGCGCGAGACACGCGAGATCTCGCCGCCGACGAATTCGTCGGCCACCAAATCCGCAAGCACGAGGATCCGCTGGCGAGGAAACGATTCCGCGAGCTCGATCAGACGGACAAGATCGGCGCTCATCGCGCGCCCCCGGGCCTTATGGCAGGCCGGTGTCCGGCATTGCGAGCGATTGCTTCGGCCGATTCACACTGCAGAATTGTGTCCACAGCGGAGGCGAGGTTTTCGACCACGAACTCTGGTGCATGGGGCCACTCATGGGAGTGCCACTCGTGCTCACCCCTGCCATAGCCGGTCAGAACGAATATGGAACGGGCGCTGGCGTTGTGCGCCAGATCCACATCGGCTTGACGATCGCCGACCACCCACGAGCCCGCCAGCATGAGCGAGTGCTCGCGGGCAGCGCGCTCGAGCATTCCGGTGCGCGGTTTGCGGCAGCTGCATGCATCTTCAACCCGGTGCGGGCAGGCGTAGAACGCGTCAATGCGCGCACCAGTGACTGCCAGATCGTGGCGGATGCGATCGTGGATTTCACGAATCAGCGACTCTGGAAAAAATCCCCGGCCGGCTCCGGACTGATTGGTGACAACGACCACGGGAAATCCCGCGTCGTTCAGGCGCCGAACCGCGGCGGGCACGAAGGGATAAATGTGCAGGCGCGAAATGTGGTTCATGTAGCCGACTTCCTCGCAAATCGTGCCGTCGCGGTCCAGAAAGACAGCCCGGCGCAATTGGCCATCAGCCACGGGCGATAGCTCCCTTCCCTTCCGCCGCAGTTCGCGTCAGCCAGCCGCGCGCCGCGTCCAGAACCATCTGCAGATCCACGAATTTCATACAGCGATGGTCAATGGGACAGTGTCGCAGAAAACAGGGGCTACAGGCCACTTTTCGCTGAACGACGGAGAGGCGCGAAGTCAGCGGACGCGTGCCCTCCGCGTCCG
>DASPSB010000137.1:0-7337 GCA_035624135.1 Candidatus Acidiferrales bacterium
ATCGAGGTTTTCAGGCCTTCCTGCAGCGAAAGACCCACGCCGCCGATGATGGCCTTCTTTGCCATGCGCAGGACTGCGCCCGATTGCGCCGTAATCTGCGCGATCATGGCGTTCACCGTTTTTTCGAGCTGGTCTTCGGGCACGAGCCGGCTGATCAGACCCAGGTCGCGCGCCCGCTCGGCCGAAATGGGTTCGCCCGTGAGTACGAGCTCCATCGCCAGGCGCGGGCCCACGATCTGCGGGAAAATAGTTGCAGCCAGGGGCGGGAAGACGCCGATTTTGATTTCCGGCTGCGCAAATCGGGCGCGCGGCGTGGCCACCACGATATCGCCGAACGCGGCCAGTTCCGAGCCGCCGCCGATGGCCGGCCCGTCCACCACAACCATCACCGGTTTGCCGACGTCAATCATGGCCAGGAAGACGCGATGGAACGCGTCCGTCATCTGGAACACGCGCTGCGCGGTGTATTCGCCGACGTCGATGCCGCCGGAAAACGTCTTGCACGCCGAATCGATCAGGATGAGTTTGACGCTCTCATCTTCTCCGGCCCACTCGATGCCCGAAGTCAGTTCGCGAAGCATCGGCTCGTTCAGCAGGTTGTGCTCTGGACGATTGAGCGTGAGCCGCGCCAGCGGCCCGTCCGTGGTCGAACGGATGTAATGAAAATCTTCGGCCTTCACGCGCTGGACCGAGGCAATCGCTACATCAATCGTCGGCCGCCGGGCTGCGGTTACGCGTTCCATGGTTATGCTGCCTCCAGGGCGAGCGCCACACCGAGCCCGCCGGATACACACAATGTTGCCAACCCCCGCCGCGCCCCGTCCTTTTGCCGGCGCAGCTCGTGCACAAGAGACGTAACGATGCGCGCTCCCGTTGCGCCGATGGGGTGGCCGAGCGCGATCGCCCCGCCGTTCGGATTCAGGCGCGCGCGGTCAAATCCCAACTCACGGTCGCAAGCCAGCACCTGCGCTGCAAAGGCTTCGTTCAGTTCCACGGCGGCGTAGTCTCCGAGCTTCCACCCGGTTCGGACTTCCAGCTTTCGGCACGCGGGCACCGGGCCAACTCCCATACGATGCGGCTCCACGGCGGCCACCTGCGCGTCCACGATCCGGGCGAGCGGCGGGCCGGCCAGCGCACCGAGCCGCGATTCGCTCACCAGCACGACGGCCGATGCACCGTCCGTAATTCCGCTCGCGTTGCCCGCGGTGATCGTCCCGTCCTTCGCGAAGACCGGCGGAAGTTTTCCGAGGCCTTCGAGCGTCACGTCCGGGCGCACGTGTTCATCCTTTTCGACGCGCGTGGTGCGGCCCTTCGCATCTGTCTTCTCCACGGCGATAATTTGTTCGCTGAAGCGGCAGCCTTCCAGGGCTCGCGCGGCGCGGCGATGGCTCTCCAGCGCATATTCGTCCTGTTCCGCCCGGGGAACTTGATATTCCTGTGCCAGCAGCTCGGCTGTTTCGCCCATTATCAATTGCGATAGGGGGCAAAGAAAGCCGTCGCGATACATCGCATCGGTGAGTTGCTGGTGGCCCATGCGCATCCCCCAGCGGGCGTCCAGCAGATAAGGCACGCGGCTCATTGATTCCGTGCCTGCGGCCACAATCACATCCGCATTTCCCAGCACAATCTGTTGCCAACCGAGCAGTATGGCCCGCAGCCCGGAGGCGCAGGCCATGTTCACCGTGAATGCAGGAACGTCATCTCCCAGGCCCGATCGCCAGGCAACCTGCCGCGCCACGTTCGGGCCGATTCCGGCGGGACGCGCGTTGCCCAGAATCAGCTCATTCACCGGGCAGGGCAGCGACGACGAATCCGTTCGCGTACGGTCTCCCGGCGTCCGCTCCGCCGGCGCGGTCCCGAAGGCGCGCCGCACCGCCTCGCGCACTGCAATCACGCCCAAGTCGGCCGCAGAGAGATCCGCCAGCCCGCCGCCGAATTTACCGATCGGCGTGCGCACTGCGCTCGCAATATAGACTCCACGATTCATGGTAGCCGCTGCTGTTCCCTGGGCCGGGGCCCTCAGAGGACGAACGAGGTTTTGATGCTAGCACACCTGGACCGCTGCATGGCGGAAGTGCCGTCCAGGCGTTCCCAATCCCACGGGGGCTGACGGGCAGGCGTTTTTGGACGGATTTGCGCTGCGGATACCGCTAGAATGGCTCCGCGATCCGGCACCCCTCGTGGCGAACGCGAAGGACGCATCGCATCCAGGCATGCCTCCAGGGTTCGGTCCCATCGACGGTCTCGCTATCGGCCACGCGCACGACGAGAGGGCGCTTACGGGCTGCACCGTGTTCATTTCCGAGCGCGGGATGACCGCAGCCTGCGACGTCCGGGGCGGCGCGATTGGCTCCCGCGAACTCAGTGTGCTGGATCCAGGCCACATCGCGGGAAAGATCAATGCCGTCGTGTTCGCCGGGGGAAGCGCGTTCGGCCTCGATGCGGCCTCGGGCGCCGTCCGCTGGCTCGAAGAACGCGGCATGGGATTCGATGCCGGCGTTGCGCGCATCCCCATCGTTCCGGCGGCGATCCTGTTTGATCTCTCGCTCGGCGATGGGGCGCGCAGGCCCGACGCCGCAATGGGCTATCAGGCCGCGGCTGCCGCAAGCGCCGCCTCCGTAGCTGAAGGCAACGTGGGCGCAGGCGCGGGCGCCACTGTTGGAAAACTTTGCGGAATAGAACAGGCGATGAAATCAGGCATCGGTTGCTGGACCGAGGGGTGCACTGGAGCAGACGGCCAGGCGGTTCGTGTTGCTGCGCTCGCCGCGGTGAACGCCTTCGGCGACGTGCGCGACCCACGAACAGGCAGTCTTCTCGCCGGTGCGCGCTCTGCGCCCGGCTCTCAAGATCTGCTGGATACCGCTGCTGCCCTGCGCCGCGGGCAGACGTCCGCTGGATTCGGCCGTTCGCCCGCACAACCAGCAAATACGGTGCTCGTTGCCGTGGCCACCGACGCCGCCCTCGAACGAATCGCGCTTCAGCGCGTGGCCGTTATGGCATCCGCGGGAATGGCCCGCGCACTTTCTCCCGCGTTCACTCGCTTCGACGGCGATATCGTTTTTGCGCTGTCGTGCGGCCTGCCCGCCGAGCCGGGAGATCGCGACGCGGCGCTGGAGTCAGTCGGAGCCGCAGCGGCAGATGCGGTTGCCGGCGCCATCGTGCGCGGCGTCACACAGGCGCGTTCAGCTGGCGGCCTGCCCGGCCTCGCCGGGTAGCGTGGGCTTTCAGCCCGCGCGCAGTTATTTTGGTGCGATCCTCAGCTCCGCCAGAGCATTGCCGCCCAGTGCGAAAGGTGATTCAGCGACTGCGTGTGGGTGCGATCCAGTGAAAGCGGCGTGATGGAAACATCTCCGGCGAAAATTGCGGCGTAATCCGTATCCGGCTCGACATCGGTGATGCGTTTCTGCTCGCTCAGCCAAACGAATTTGCGTCCCCGAGGGTCCACGCCGTCCTGCAGATAATTTCTCGTGATTTTTTTCGATTGGCGCGTAAAGCGCACTGCGCCTTTCCATTCTACAGGGATGTTTACGTTCAACATCACGCCCTCCGGCAGGCCTTCCTTGAGCGCCAGCTCCGCGAGCACGCGCGCGAACCCGGCAGCCCCGGAAAAATCCGGGTTGGCTCTCCGGCCCACCATAGAGATTGCGCATGCCGCGTGGCCATTGATTGTTCCTTCCATCGCTGCCGCCGCGGTCCCCGAGTAATAGACGTTTTCTCCGAGGTTTCCACCATGATTGATTCCGGAGAGCACCAAGTCTGGGGGGCCGGGCAACAGGCGGTTTAGCGCCAGAATTACCGCATCGGTGGGCGTGCCGGCCACAGCCCATTCCCGCTCCGCCACCTGCTCGTAGAACACCGGGTCGAGCAGGGTAATCGATTGCGCCGAAGCGCTCCGTTCCCGGTCCGGTGCCGAAATATAGATGTCGCCCAGCCCCGCGAGGGCAGACGCGAGCGCCCGCAGGCCGGGCGCGGCGATTCCGTCATCGTTCGTCAGCAAAATGGTCGGCATGAATCGGTGCTCGCAGCGCCGGCTTCCAGCCGGCCTTTAGTCCTGGGTCGGCGCGGATCAGACCTTCCGGAAGGCACGCAAGCCGGTGCGAAGCGGAAAAATGGTCGGGACGACTGGATTTGAACCAGCGACCTCACGCACCCCAAGCGTGCGCGCTACCAGGCTGCGCTACGTCCCGACGGCAAAATTCAGAGTATCACCGGGTTCCGAGCAGGGTCAAGATTGCGCGGAGCTCTTGGCGCACGGCCAGGAGCGTGCTCCGCGCATCTCCGGTCATCGCGGCAGCCGGCACCCCTTCGTTTGGTGCGTCGACGTGGACCGCAGGTGCTCGCTCCCGCTGAGGCGTGATCCCCCGGCCTTCGCCCATGGCTTGCCCCGGCGGCGCCTCTCGCCCGCCACTGCCGAGCGCTTCCGCCAGATGCCGGCGCGCTCCCGCAATGGTGAATCCTTCTTCGTATAGCAGCCCTTTGATGGCGAGGATCAGGTCGATATCTTCCTGCCGGTAGAGCCGGTGGCCCTTCGGTGTTTTCACCGGCTGGAGCATCGGAAATTCCGTTTCCCAGAAGCGAAGCACGAAGGGTTTTGTGTTCGTGAGACGGCTGACGTCGCCGATGCGGTAAAGACGTTCCGGCGCTGGCGCGTTCGATGCGGCTGCGGACATTCTGCCTGTCTATCGTAAGCCCGCGCGGCCAAGTGTCAATGAAAACTAAGGCGCCCAGGATCGAGCTTCCGCCCGTCCTGAATTTCATCCGTTGCAGGCGCAAGGCGATCGAACCTGCAATCATTTTCCCGTTTGGGTTTTCTTTCGGATGTGCAGCAGTTTTTCGACCTGGGCGATGACGTTCCCCGCTTCGTCCTTTACATCGACCGCAAAGGTTCGTTCGATTTTTTCCTGAGTTTCGAGCGCTCGCCGGATTTCTTCAATCTCCTCCTCGGTGAGCCGGAAGCTGGCGGTCACGGTTCCTTTTCCAGGTTTCTTGAATCGGATGCTCGCCGACTTATCCCAGACGATGTACTCCCTCCCCAGATTTTCGATGAGCATGACCATGAAGAAGGGATCGGTCATCGAGTACAGCGATCCGCCATAGTGCGTGCCCACGTAATTCGAATTCCACCGGCGGAGTTTCATCTCCACGTCGACTTCCTTCCAATCGGGACGGAGGCGCTTGACTCGGATTCCCGCGCCCAAAAACGGGGGCCAGAGATTCAGCAGCACCCGCATGTGGCGTCGAAGAGCCTTTTTCACGCTCGGCATCTTCCGGCTACCTTTTGCGCTCCCGCTGCCGCTGGAGAAACCGGATGGGCGTGGCGGTGAAATCGAAGCTGGCCCGCAGCCGATTTTCGATAAACCGCTCGTAGCTGAAGTGCAGCGGCTTCCGCTGGTTTGTGAACAACACGAACGTCGGCGGCTCGATCGACGCCTGCGTCACGTAAAGCACGCGGACCGGATGCGCCCCCGGCGCCGTTCCACGCTCTAAATCCGTCGTCCTCAGCCAGCGGTTCAGTTCGCCGGTCGAGATGCGTCGTCGCCGCGCCTCGCTCGCTTCGTGGATCAGCGCAAAGAGCCTTTTCGTGTTTTGCCCTGTGAGCGCGGAGAGGAATACGACCGGGGCGTAAGCCAGAAACTTCAGTTTTGCGCGAATCAGCTTCTCGAACTGTTCGTGAAGCTGCGCCGGCCCCGGCTTTTTCTCCATTTTCTCCGCAGCCAGCTTCTGCGCCAGGTCCCATTTGTTCAGCACCAGGATAATCGAGCACCCCGAACGCGCGGCGTGCTCCGCGATGGACGCGTCCTGCGAAGTGACGCCCTCCGAGCCGTCGAGCACGAGCAACGCCACCTCCGCCTGCTCCAGATGCTTTCGCGCCATCACCACGCTCAATTTTTCCGCCAGGAGTTTTGTTTTCGCCTTGCGCCGGATGCCCGCCGTATCCACGAATTCATACACTAGGCCGCCGCGCTCCACGCGCGTATCCACCGCGTCGCGCGTGGTACCCGGCTCCGGCGAAACTATCGCACGTTCTTCGCCCGCCAGCCGGTTCAACAGCGTGGATTTGCCCACGTTGGGCCGGCCGATGATGGCCACCCGTACCGCCCGTGGCGTCTCTGCCGCTTCCGCCCGAGGAAAATCGCGGGTGATTTCGTCCAGAAGATCGTCCACGCCGTAGCCGTGCTCGGCGGAGATCCCCACCACCCGGTCGCCCAGCGAATAGAAATCCGCGGCCAGCGTCGAGTGTGCAGCCGTATCCACCTTGTTCGCGGCGATGATCAACGGCTTTCCAGTCCTCCGGAGCAACTGGGCCAGCGCCGCATCCAGCGGCTGTACCCCGGCGCGCGCATCCACCACCAGCACCAGCACGCTCGCGCGTTCCATGGCCACGCGTGCCTGCCGGTAGATTTCGCCCGGTATTCCGGCCTTCGCATCGGGCAAAAGGCCGCCGGTATCCACGAGTTCGAAAGCGCGGCCGTTCCAGTGCGCTGTACCGTAGATCCGGTCGCGCGTGATTCCGGGCTCGTCAGTAACAATTGAACGGCGGCTTTCCGTGAGCCGGTTGAAGAGCGTGGATTTTCCCACGTTGGGCCGGCCCAGGATCACCACAGACGGCAAAGAATCGACCATGCTTGGCTCGTCCAGCCGCGACCGTTTCTACGGAATCGCGGGTCCATCAGTGTAGCCTGCCTTCGCGCCGCCTCCACTACACTGGCACAGGACGGGCTATACTGCGCCCGGCAACGGCTGAAAGAAAGAGGACTCGGGGCGCGTACTAATGATGGGGAAAGGGAAACCCGAGGGCATGGGCGGGGAAGACCTTGCGGCCACAGTTGCACGGGCCCGGGCCGGTGACCGCGAGGCCTGGGGCGAGCTGTACCGCCTATTTGCAGGGCCGCTTTTCCGTTTTTGCCGCCGCGTGTTGCCCACGCGGGAGGACGCGGAAGATGCGGCCATGGATGTGTTCATGAAATTGAAGAGCAAACTCGGCCAGTACGATCCGCAGCGGCCATTTTCCGCCTGGCTTTACAAGGTGGCGGCGAACCATTGCTGGGATCTGCTGCGGCGCCGCAAAATCCGCCAGGACCTGGAGACCGAGGACGCGGAGACGCTGCCGCTCGAGCATCCCGATCCCGGCCAGCTCGACCAGGTGATTTCTGAGCAAACCAGCGGCGGCGTTCGGCAGGCGCTTGGCCGGCTCTCCGATCGCGCGCGCATGGCGCTGGTGCTGCGCTATTACGCGGATATGAGCTACGACGAAATTGCTGAGGCCCTGGGACTCCGCCGCGCCTTTGTCGGCGTTGTGCTTCTGCGCGCGCGCCACGAGCTGCGGCAGGCGCTCA
>DASPSB010000152.1:0-3281 GCA_035624135.1 Candidatus Acidiferrales bacterium
GTCGGCCGGCGAAATCAGCCGGGGCGCGTAGCAGGTGCGCGCGGCGGCAATCGCCGAGTCGTAAGGCTGCGCGAACCAGCTCCGCAGCGTCACCCGCGGCGCCGCGGTTTCCACCCGCGAAGCTTCTCCCGATTGTGCAGCCGGAGGAATCGAAGGACTGGCGGCCATGACCAACGAGGATTCTACACCGAACGGTTTGTCATCCCGAGCCCGCCGCGGCGGGCGGGGCCTGTCTGCCGCAGGCAGGGACCTGCGTTTCCTTCAGAGCAATGCAGGTTCCTCGCCCGGCCAGGATCGCCGGGATTCGGAATGACCCTTCTTCCGCGTCTTGCTGGCTTCAGGCCTTCTGCTTCTGCGCGTATTTCTTCTGGAAGCGCTCGACCCGGCCGGCCGTGTCAATCAGCTTCTGCTTGCCGGTGAAGAACGGATGGCAGTTCGAGCAGATTTCGAGCCTCATAACATTGCCCTTGTGGGTAGAACGCGTCTTGAAGGTGTTCCCGCAGGCGCACGCCACGGTCACTTCGTGGTAGTCGGGATGGATGCCGGCTTTCATTCGGGTTGCTCCCCTGCGCCGGCCGGTCTGCGCGGCCGGCCCCGGGGCGCGGGGCACACTGCCGCGTCGCTAGGCCAGCGACGAAACTCCTATGATGCCAGAAAGCCCCCTACGGTTCCACCCTCGGCTTCTCGCCTTACTGTGGCACCACCAGCGGCAACTCGATGAAGCTGCCATGGTCCACCGTGTGATACACACGCTGGATCACCCTTCGATAATCCTCCGGCTTAGCCCAGAAAATATTCGGCACAAACGTCTGCGGGTTCCGGTCATACAACGGAAACCAGGTCGATTGCACCTGCACCATGATGCGATGACCAGGCAGAAACACGTGATTGGCCGTGGGCAAATTGAACCGGTAGAGCAGAGGCTCGCCCGCCGCCAGCGGCTTCGGCGTTTCCAGGCTTTCGCGATACCGGCCGCGGAAGACATCCGCCGATATCATTAATTGATAGCCGCCCATTTCCGGCTGTCCCGCCACTTCCATCGGATAAACGTCAATCAGTTTCACCACCCAGTCCGAATCTGTTCCGCTGGTCGAAGCCACTAGGTTCACCACCGGCTGTCCGCTGATTTTCACCGGCGTGGCCAACTCGTTCGAGACGTACACCAGCACGTCCGGGCGCCCCGAGGCTTCGCGCTGGTCGTCCACCAGCCATTCCGACCACGTCAGCGGACCCACATAACCCATAGGCTGGATGGGCCGAGCGCGGTATGGAACCGGTTTCGCCGGGTCCGACACGTATTCGTCGTAGGCGGCATCGCTCGTTGCTGGTGGCATCAAGCTCAGCTTCAATCCCGCCGAAAGATAAAGCGGCGTGGGCCGCACCGCGCACCCGCCTGCGCACCCTGCCGGCCACGACGGCAGCCGACGCCATGTGTTCGTCCCCGTTTCGAACGCGGTGACGGGCGCCACGTCCGCCCGCGGCGCGCCCTCCTTTAAATATTGATCCAGGAACGGCCTCAGGATCTCGCGCCGAAAGTACTGTCCCGTGTCGCTGCCGAAGCGCAGCCGGCCGAGCGTGCCGCCGTCTCCGATTTCCTGCCCGTGATGCCACGGTCCCATCACCAGAAATACTTTGTCGTTTTCCGTATCCTTCGGCTTTATGGCTTTGTACACGGCGATCGCGCCGTAGATATCTTCCTGGTCCCACAGACTGTGCACCAGCATCACCGGGATTTTGAGCGGCTGCCCCGCCAGCACTTTGTCCATGGCCTGCTCGCGCCAAAAGGCGTCGTACGCGGGATGCTCCAGCAGTTTCCGCCAGAAGCCCACCTGCTCCAGCCCGCGCTCCCTTCCCAGCTCGCCGGCCGACACCGCATGCATGAACATGTCGTAATCGTCGAAGTCGCTCGTCCACCACTTGGCCGCATTGTCGCGCGTGGCTTCCTGTTCGTAGATGTAGCTCATGTTTTGCTGGCGGAAGGCCCCATTGTGGAACCAGTCGTCTCCCATCCAGCCATCCACCATCGGATTCATCGGCACCGCCACTTTCAGTGCCGGATGCGGATTCACCAGCGCCATCAGCGGCAGGAATCCGTCATAGGAAATTCCCAGAATTCCCACCCTTCCGTTGCTTTCCGGAATGTTTTTCACCAGCCATTCAATCGTGTCGTAGGTGTCGGTCGAATGGTCCACCGGCGTGGGGTTCAGCGGCCCGTGCAGCGGACGGTTCATTACATAATCGCCCTCGGAGCCGTACTTGCCCCGCACGTCCTGCACCACGCGAATGTAGCCGCCTTCCACGATCACTTCGGTCGCATTGTCGTAGCCCCACAGCGAGGGCCCCAGGTGCGAGCTCTGCTCGTTTGCGGTCAAATCGTCGGCCTTGTATGGCGTGCGGGTCAGGAGAATGGGCGCATTCTTCGCTCCGTGGGGGATCAGGATGACCGTATGCAGCCGCACCCCGTCGCGCATCGGGATCATCACCTCGCGCCGCTCGTAGTCGAAGCTGCTTCTTGCCGGTTCCAGCTTCGCGGGCGTTTCGCTGGGATAGGCCGGATACTGTGGAGCGCTCTGCGCTCCCAGTGGTCCCGCCCACAGCAGGGCCAACATCGCCCATGCGAGCCCTTGCAGCGCGCGGATGTGATTCTTCGGGTTCATGGATGTCTCCCCTAAATGCGGAGGTTCGAGATTAACAGCACTCGTTCCCGGGCGGCGGCTCCGGGAGCTTCACGCTCGCTCGCGCGGTTGCGGATTCGCGACATTTTGCGCGCTGGGCGCCGGGATTATAGCCCCGCTGCGCTCAGTCGGGCCGCCCGTACACGCCGCAGCCGCCTGAGATTGATTTTGACGCCGTAGCAAGGTAGCCTCACGGTTTGCACTCGCATCGAGGAAGCTGTGCCCGAACCCAGAGAATCTAAGAAGGCCGGTGCCGCCCCTGGACCGCTCATCGTCGTTGTGGACGACGATCCCGCCACCTTGCGCATTATCGAGATGCTGCTCGACCGCAACGGCTACAGCGTGCGTACCGCGAACTCGGGCGAAAGCGCCCTCACCCTTCTTCGAGATGCAGTACCCGCTGCCATGGTTCTCGACGTGAACATGCCTGGCATGTCCGGGTTCGACGTCTGCCAGATCATCAAGCGCGACGAGCGCTTCGATAAGATTCCCGTCATCCTGCTCACCGCGCAGAGCACGCCCCAGGACTTCAAGACCGGCCACGACGCCGGCGCCGTGATTTACATGGTGAAGCCCTTCAAGCCGGAGCGCCTCCTCCAGGTGATC
>DASPSB010000157.1:0-4403 GCA_035624135.1 Candidatus Acidiferrales bacterium
TCTTCAGGAAGAGTTGTTCGAGTTTTGCGGGGGCGTCCGCCCCCGTGCGCGCTTTGCGGATGCGCGCTTGCACCTGCTTCCAATTACCCACGGCTGCGCATTCTAGCAGGCGCAGGCGCGTCCCGCCAGCGCAGGCCTGATCCCCCCCGGTTAGCGGAAGACCACTTGGAGCTGTGTTGGCCTTCCCGCTTCGAGCGGCGCCAGCACGATGCGATGGCGGTCCGGCAGCAACGCGGCGCCGGCAGAAACCGCGGCGATCTCGCGCGCGAATGCAAACGTGATTCCGCGGACGGCCTCCCGGCTGGTCACGCGCAGCTCGATGGTGCGCGGTTTGCCGCCCGGCGCGACACTCCATTCCAGGCGGTCGCGCGCCCGCCAGAACTGCGCAAACTCAAGTGGATCAATGGCGCGAACGCCGGCAGGCAGTCCCGCCAGCATGGCCTCTTCCGCTTCGAGTTTCTGCTTCGCGTCTGTGGGATGAATCAGCACGACGCTCGGAGCGCCGTTCTCCGCGTTTGCGCGGAAGATCTCGATCGCGGAATTCACCCTGTCGATGAGCGGCGGCTCTTCCTCGTCTTCAATCGTCACCGGAAATTCGTACAGTCCCGAGTCCTGCTCGAACTCGAGGCCCAGCGTCAGCGCATAGGGAAAATTCGTCAGCACATCCGGCGCCGTGAACGACGAATCGAATTCATAGCCGCATCGCTCGAGCGCTTCCGGCAGCGATTTCGGCACGCGCAGGTGGCCGGCGCGGAAGTATTCGCTGTGCTGGCCGGGCACATTTCCGTCCAGCAGCTCGCGGCTCACGCGCACTTCGCCGAACACGGTCGCGCCCACCGCGGTGTTGGCCCCCGTGCCCCGCGGGTTGTAGTTCACATAGCTCTCCCGGCCCGTTCCCAACTCGAAGTGGTTGAACGCCCGCGAGTGGATGATGGAATGCGTGCCCATGGGAAAACCCAGCGCGTAAATCCGTCGCAGCACGTCCAGATTTGCGGGCGTCAGGTAGCCGTGCCCGTTCGCGTCGTTCACGTATTTCATCTGGATGAAAAACAGGCTGCGGGCGCCGCGCGCCGCCTCGGCACGCGCGTAGTCGAGCATGGGCGGGAACGAGTTCTCCCAATCCACGTCATGCGTGAACAGCACCACGGAGCGCAGGCCGTCCGGCATCGTGGCCAGCCGCACGGCCCCTGGTTCCAGCGACTCGTACCACGCCCGCAGCACCAGCAGCCAGTCGTCGCCTGCGGGCTCGAACGCGTTCACGTAGTTCCGGAAGGCTTCGTAGTGCCGGTTCGTCTGCCCGCGAAGCAGACCGTCGAGCAGGCTCGCTCCGCTGACGTAAATCGCGCCGGTGCCGATGCGTTTACGCAGCAGCGCCGCCGTGCCGTCCTCGAAGCGCGCGAGCACTGTCGCGCCCGGCTCCGGCGTGTAGCCCACCGTCCAGAAAATCTCCCGGATCGAGTCGCTGCCCAGCCGGATTTCGAGCTCCTCGGGACGGTCCAGGTAGCGCAGCGCCGCGTCCGCGCCACTCTCAAAGCTCACCCGGTGACGCCGCTTGGAAGGCGCCGCTTCGCGGAATCCGAACAGCGCTCCCTGCGGCCCAGCGGTTGCCGTGAACACAAACAGAGAACCGCCCGCTTCCACGTGCCGGCGGATTTCTTCGAGCTCCGCGCCTGTAAACGTCCGTGCCTCCACGCCAGGATAGAGCAGCACCAGCCGGTGCCGCAGCGCCTGCGCCAGGCTCCGCGTGACGAAAAACGGAATTCCCATCTCGCGTAATGCGTGCACCGCGGCCAGTGGCGGCTCGTCCGTCGCCGTGCACAGCACGGCCACCTGCATCGGGAACAGTTCTGGATAAACGTCTTCGTAAGTCACGCGCGGCAGCGCGAGAGGGTGCACCGGCACATCGGCCGCCAGCAGCCGGTGTGCGCTGCTCAAGTTCCGCCACGCAAAGAAGCCAAACAGGGCGGCAACCAGCACGAGCACTGCTGCTGCCCTCAGGCTGAACTTCGAAGCGCGTTCCGGCGCACGCACGGCAGTGGCATACATTTCGCCCACGCTGGAGCCGCCGAGTTTCGAAATTAGTCGTCTGTCCATCGTCGCCGTCGTCTGCCTGCGGGGCATTCCGTCGTCCCCACAGGTGGGGTTTACAATCGCCCCATGCTCGGAGCTCTCGAGACGCAGTGGGTCGCTAATCAGGCGCGGTCCATCGGTTTTTCGCTGTGCGGTGTCGCGCCGGCTGCGGAATTTCCTGAACTCGAGCGATTGCCGGAATGGCTCGCCCGCGGTTACGCCGGGCAGATGAATTACCTCGCCGATCCGCGCCGTCGAGCACCGTCGAGCGTGCTCGAGGGTGCTCGCAGCCTCATCGTCTGCGCCCTGAACTACAACACCTCGCGCCCCCACACCGCGGAAGCAGCCGCCTCCTCTTCTTCCTATCGGCATAAGGATAGCAGTCAGGTTAGCTCGGAGTGGCCCGGCGACGCGCCTCGCGGCTGGATCTCGCGCTACGCCTGGGGCGAGGACTACCACCGTGTGCTCGGCGAACGGCTCGAGCAACTCATCACGGCCATGCGCGAGAAATTCGGCGAGCCGTTCGCCGCACGCGCCTACGTGGACACCGGGCCGGTCGTCGAGCGCATCGCCGCAAAACACGCCGGCTTCGGCTGGCTGGCGAAAAACACCTGCCTGATCCATTCCGAGCTGGGCTCGTGGCTTTTCCTGGGTGTAATCGTCACCTCGCTCGACCTCGCGCCTTCGCTCGCGCCGGGTCAGCCGCCCCAACCGGATTTATGCGGCCAGTGCACGCTTTGCATTGACGCGTGTCCCACCGGCGCGCTCGTAGAACCGTACGTGCTCGATGCCCGCCGCTGCATCTCCTACCTCACCATCGAGCATCGCGGCAGCCTGCCCGAAGAATTTCGCGCGGCAATCGGGCCGCATGTCTTTGGCTGCGACATTTGCCAGGATGTTTGTCCTTTCAACCGGAAGGTGCCCGTCACGGCGCTGACTGAGTTCGAACCCCAGCCCGCCGAGTTGTTCGCGCCTGCCCTGGAATGGCTGGCTTCTCTGTCCGAGGAGGAATACCGCCGGATGCTTCGGGAGAGCGCGATCAAACGCGCCAAGTATCAGGGGCTCGTGCGCAATGCGTGCGTGGCGCTTGGAAATTCCGCAGCCGCCCTCTCTCCTGCGGCGCGCGAGCGCGTTCGCGCGCTGCTCGAGCGCCTCTCCGCGTCACCCGACGCCGTGATCGCCGAGCACGCCGCCTGGGCCCTCGCCCGAATCCCGGGCAGGTGACGAGGCCACGTACTTTGCCCCGGCTGCATCTTCCGTATCAGAGAGGCTGTGGCGCGCTGGATTTTCGCCCCCGCCTTGTTACTGTGTCTCTACGTCCCGCCCCGAAATCCCCAGCCCCGGGGTAGGGGAGGGACCGGTCGGAGTGCTTTGGGAAGAAGATTGTGCGTTCGAAATATTTATTGATAGGGCTCGCCATCGGATTGGGATTGGCCGGCGTGTGCTGGTACGTGCTTGCCCGCCGGCCGGTAACCGCTCCCGCAACCGCTCCTCACGAGGCCGCCGGGCCGCCGTCCGCGCCCATTGCGCAGCAACTCGACGATATCGTCGCCAATTTTCGCAAGATCATCGTGCTTACGGAGAACGAAGACGCGCTCGACGAAGCCCTCCGTGGCCGCGTACTCACCGTGGGCCGCATGCTTTTCTCGCAGAATCAGGTGCGCATCACGCAGTTGAGCGGCGAGCTCGTCGGCGAGCTTTCCGCCCCCGCGTTTCCGAACACCGAGGCCTTTCTCGACCGCGTCGAGAACTACGCCGATTATCACGACGCCGACAAACTCGCCTTTCGCAACGTATTCGACGAGCTCACCGCCGAGATCCCAAAGCATTCCGGCGCCGCCGCGCTCTCCAAACGCGTGGCTGAGGACGTCGCCGCTCTCAACCAGATCCAGGCCCTCTACGAAAAGGAAATCAACCTTGCCTTCCGCCAGTTCCAGCCCCGCGGCATGGTCGTCCGGCGGGAGGCCTGGGAGCGTTATCTCGCCTACCTGAAGCAGAAATACCAGCGCGACCAGATCCTCAAGGAGTACGAGTCCGGGGGCGTGCCGCTGGCGGAGGTGCATCCCCCGGAAAAGAAGAAGAAAAACGCGGGCGCGCTCGTGGGTTTCGAACTGCCGCCGAAAACTCTCCTGCTGACCTTCGACGACGGCCCGCATCCGCGCTACACCGACGAAATTCTCGCCATACTCAAAAAATACAAATTGGAAGCTGTTTTTTTCGAAATCGGCCGCAACCTCGGCTCCTTCGAGAGTGGCGGCGAGGTGAAGTGGACCACAACCTCCGCCGCCAGCTACCGCGTCCTCGACGAAGGTTCCACGCTCGCCAATCACTCC
>DASPSB010000186.1:0-2812 GCA_035624135.1 Candidatus Acidiferrales bacterium
CGCCGATCCGACCAAAGCCGACGCTTACTACTGGAAGGGCGTGAACTTGATCGGCAAAGCTACGCTCAAGGGCGATAAGATGGTTGCGCCCGAAGGTACAGCCGAGGCCTTCCAGAAATATCTTGAGCTCCAACCCAACGGTAAGCTCGCTCAGCCAGCCAAGGACATGCTGGCGAGCATCGGTTCGACGGTGGAAACCGGTTACGGAACGAAGAAGAAAACGGCGAAATAGGTTTAGACCCAGTTGCCAGTTGCCAGTTCTCAGTTCCCAGAAAAGCCGGGTGTTGCTGTTATCGCCTATCGAGATTTTCTTTTAATTGACGCGGTTTTTCTGAGAACTGGGAACTGAGTACTGTCGTCAGTTACCGAGGTCTATGGCCTCCTTGTCCTTCGCTCTTCCGCGCATCCGCGCTACATTCATTACATAGGTTCCCCGGCGACGTTTCTCCCCTGTGGTGTCAATGCAAATGACTGGAGTGTATGGAATGGCTGCCCCGGGAAATTCCCCGATTGCGATTGCGTTCGAGGGCACTGGCGGAACGGGTTCGATCCCGACGCCGGTTCTGCTTGCTGGGATGTTGCGGGCGTCGGAGAAGGTTAGCGATCTAATTTTTTCGCCGGGGCGTCCGCCCCAGGTCGAGATTCACGGGCAACTGACGGCGGTCGAAATCCCCGGGAGCGGGACGCTGTCGCCGGATGACACGCGCCGCATCGCGGCCGATCTGATCGGCAACAATAAGCAGGTCATCAATACGCTTCGCGAGCAGGGTTCGTGCGACGTTTCCTACGGATTGCCGGGTGTGGCGCGCTTCCGCGTCAACGTCTTTATCCAGCGCGGAAGCTGCGCGGTTGTGATGCGCGTCATTCCGACTGTCATTCCGACTTTCAATTCGCTTCGTCTGCCGGCCCAATTGGAAGAGGCGGCGAAGGTCCGCAATGGGATCATCCTGGTGACGGGCGGAACCGGATCGGGCAAGTCTTCGACGCTGGCCGCTTTGATTGACCGCATCAACGAGCAATATTGCTATCACGTTCTGACGGTCGAGGATCCGATTGAGTTTCTGCACAAGCACAAGAAATCGACGGTGCACCAGCGCGAGTTGCACAGCGATGCGCCGACTTTCACGACGGCGCTGCGGGCGGCGCTGCGCCAGTCGCCGCGGGTGATCATGGTGGGCGAAATCCGCGACCGGGAGACGCTCGAGATTCTTCTCGAAGCCGCCGAAAACGGCCACCTCGTTCTTTCCAGCATGAACACCGTCGATGCCTCGAAGACGGTGGAGCGCATCATGGGTACGTTCCCCACTCCAGAACAGCAATCGGCGCGAGAACGTTTCGCCAAAACCTTCCGCTACATCGCTGCGCAGAGGCTGATCCCGCGCAACGATGGCGGTGATCGCATCGCCGTGGTCGAAATTTTGAAATCCAACCCGCGCACTCGCGATTGCGTCGAACAAGGCGAGCGGCCGGGCCGCACGCTGCTGGACGCGATCAAAGCCAGCGAAAACGAAGGCATGCAGCATTTCGATGGCGAGATCGCGAAACTTGTCCGCTCGGGGTTGGTGGATCTGGAAACCGGGCTGTGCTTCGCCAGCAATGCGACGGTGCTGGGGCAGGAACTGGCGCGGTAGGGCAGCTGTCAGCTCTCAGGAAAATAAATCTCTTCTTATTTCCCTTCGTTTGGTGAAGAGCCGGGCGGGACGCCCGTCGCTCCACTGGCGACTGCCAGAGCTAAATTTGTCGGCGTATCATTCTTGCATGTGTTTTTCCCATCCCTCTTCTTCCGTGCCTGCGGCTCGAGTGGTGAGCTTTGAAGAGGCTCGACGCCTGGTTGAGCAGCATGCGGTAGGCGTGTTTCCGGGAGAGATGGAGACCGTGGATCTGCTGGCGGGGTTGGGGCGGGTGCTGGCGGATGGGGTTGTGGCGGACCGCGATTTTCCTCCATTTGATCGGGCCACTCGCGATGGATATGCGGTGCGGGCGGCGGACTTGGCGAAGGTTCCGGCGCGGCTTGAAGTGGTGGACGAGGTGAAGGCGGGTGACTGGCCGGAGCCGGGAACGTGCTCGGTGGCGCGTGGGCAGGCGGTTGCGATCATGACCGGGGCTCCGCTGCCGGCGGGGGCGGATGCGGTGGTGATGGTGGAACACACAGCATTGGCACAAAGTTCCCACCCTAACGCCGCAAAAGACGCGGCGTTAGAATGGGGCACCCTCGGTGGAAAATTAGTGGAGGTTCGGCGCAGCGTTAGCGCTGGCGAGAACTTTGTTCCACGCGGGGCGGAAGCTGGTGCGGGACAACTCTTGCTGGATCGAGGGCGGCGGCTGGACCATGCGGGCATCGCGATTGCGGCATCGGCCGGCAAGAGCCGCGTGCAGGTCTTCCGCAAGCCGCGCGTGGCCGTGCTTTCGACCGGCGACGAAGTGGTGGAGATAGAGGCGACGCCTGGGCCGGCGCAGATACGGAACTCGAATTCCTATTCCCTGGCGGCGCAGGTCCAGAGTGCGGGCGGGGAGGCCGTGCGGCTCGCGATCGCTCCGGATGAGCCGAAGCGGCTGCGGGCTTTGATCGAAGAAGGGTTGGCGTGCGACCTGCTCTTGCTGACGGGCGGCGTCTCCATGGGAAAGTACGATCTGGTGGAGCAGGTCCTCGGCGAGTTGAAGGCGGAGTTTTATTTTACGGGATCGGAGATTCAGCCGGGGCGGCCGGTCGTCTTCGGTTCGTGTGCCGCGGGCGCCCTCGCCCGCGCCGACGGCAAGCCCGCTGCGGGCACGCGGGGGAGGGCCCCTTCGGCTCGCGCTCAGGGCAGGTCCG
>DASPSB010000190.1:0-8191 GCA_035624135.1 Candidatus Acidiferrales bacterium
AAGGTGAAGATTGAATACCTGAACATCAAGCCGGCGGACGTGGAATCTAAAGTGAGCGTTAGCGAGGCTGAACTGAACAGCTTTTTCGATAAGAACAAATCACGTTATCAGATTCCGGAAAAGCGCGGCTTCAAGTTCGCGCTGCTGGATCTGGCCAAGCTGCGCGAGACCGTGCACCCCACGGAGGAGTCGCTGCAGGCGTATTACAAGGAAAACCTGGACCAGTATCGCGTGCAGTTCCGCGTGCGCGTGGAGCAGATCCTCTTCAAGACCACCGGGAAGACGGACGCCGAAGTGGAAGAGACCCGCAAGAAAGCCGAAGACGTGCTGGCCAAGGCGAAGAAGGGCGCGAAGTTCGAGGACCTGGCCAAGCAGTATTCGCAGGACGACGGCACGAAGAACAAGGGCGGCGACATGGGCTGGATCGTCCGCGGCCAAGCCGTCGGGCTGGGCGACTTCGAGCAGACCGCGTTTGCGCTGAAGCCCGGCGAGGTCTCGGGCCTGGTGAAATCGATGATGGGGTTCCACATCATCAAGGTGGTGGAGCGCGAAGAGGCCCGGACCAAGACGTTTGAAGAGGTGCGGACCTCGATTGTGCCCATCCTGGCGGCGCAGGCGGCTGAGGCGAAGGCCAGCGAAGTCGTGGACCGGATGGCGGCGGCGGTGCGCCAGTCCAACAAGACGGCGGTGGAAGATATCGCGAAGCAGTTCAATCTGGAGACGGGAACGGTGTCGCCGGTGGCGGCGACGGATCCCATGGGCGCGCTGGGAGTCTCCAACGACGTGCGGGACTACGTGTTCAGCGCGCAGCAGGGGGAAGACTCCAGCCCTTTGCACGTCGAGCGCGGCACGGCGATCGTGAGCGTTACGCAGATTCAGACCGCACGGCCGGCGACGCTGGCGGAGGTTCGCGGCAAGGTGGAGGCGGATTACCGGAGCGAGCAGTCCACCACGCTGGCTAAACAGCGGGCCGACGAACTGTATAAGAGGGTGCAGGGAGGCGAAACGCTGGCTGCGGCGGCCAAAGCGCTGGGGTTTGACGTCCAGACGAGCGATTTTTTGACCCAGAACGATTCGCTAGGAGGCCTGACCCCGATGCGGAAGCTGGCGGCGGCCTTTACGCTGCCGGTGGGGCAGACGGCTGCGCCCCTCAGCCAGGGCGCAAACTGGCTGATTTACCGGCCCGTAGAGCGCCAAGAGCCCAATCCGGACGACCTAGCGAAGCAGAAGGCCGATATCGAGCGGCAATTGGTGTTCTCGAAGCAGCAGATAGCCTTCGATGCCTTCCAGGAGTCGCTGAAGCAGAGGATGATCCGGGACGGGAAATTGAAGATAAACGAGACAGTGCTGCGGCGCTTGCAGGCCGCATCGTAGTCCCTATCTTATTCATTCAGAAAGACTTAATGAATAAGAACGCGATTGGTCTTTCCAGTTGCCTTGAGGCTCGCCATCCGCTAGCCTTTTGGTGCGGGGTTTTTAACCTCCGGGCTCCCGCCGAGGACGCTCCACGCGAGGCTCCCATGAACCGGAAAGTGATCCCAAGCGGCTCCCGAAACGCCTACGACTGCGCGATGGAGTTCAACCAGACGGGGAAGTACTGCGTGCGCATCCGGGCGACGTTTGGCCGGACGGGCTGGGTACTTCCGCTCTACTTCCTGGCGTCGTCGTTTGCGGGAGGCATGAAGAAGCTGGAACAAACCCTGCAATACCTGCAGAAGCGGGAAGAGGCGCTGTGGTTCTGGGGAGTTCATCGGAGCGACGACCCGAATCTTGCACCGGAACTCCTGGCTGTGGTCGGGTTGAAGCTGGACCGCCGGGCTGAATTCCCGAAGAAGCGTGGCGAAGTGGTGACGAGCGCCGAACGGCCTGTCTCGCCGGTGCAAATCGCTCCGCTGCGTCGGCTGCTGGCGGATTCGCTGGAGCCGGCGCGCGCCGCGAGCGATTAGCGCGAGGAAAGCAGATCCCCCGCTGCGCTCGGGATGACGCCTCTCGTGCTGCTCCCTGGTTCGATCCGGATCCTGCCCAGTGTCCTTCCTCGATTGCGGTACGACTCAGGATTCGCGGATCAGGACTTCGCCGGTTCCAACGACAACGTCATTGAGGGAAACACGATATTTGTAGGAGCCGGGCTTTGCGCCAACAACTGGCGGGCCGCTGAGCAGCCGCATTCCCGCGGGTGCCTGGAGCACATTGGAAGAAAAGGGGCAGCGCTTGGGATCGAACTCGACGCGCAGAGTGGCAGAGGGCGCGACCCACTCGGCCTGGTCGGCCGAGCTGAGCACGATTACATCCGGAAACAAGCCGACGATGACGCGCTTATCCGCCACGACCGAAGCCTCCAGGCCGCATGGAAATTCGTGCGGTCTTCGCGCCGCAGCGCGAGAGAGCGAGGCGAAGATAACACAACGGGGAGAACTCTGACAGGAGTAGGAGATTCGCGCACTTACGCTTGGCGGGGTGGAGCTGCTGCGCACACGCGGCCAATTTTCTCCGTGTTTCGCTTGACCCTTCGAGGTGCATTGCGTATATTCGCTTGGCTTTTTGCAATCCACCCGAATACCGGAGTGAATGCTGGTGAGATTAAAAGGTGAGCGGTTCTCTCTGCTTCACTGCGCGCCGTTCGCGGCGGTACACGTGGGCGCACTGGCCGTGTTCTTCTTCAAGTTTCGGTGGTGGTATCCGCTGCTGGCGCTGGGACTGTATGTCGGGCGCATGTTTTTCGTGACGGCGGGGTATCACCGCTATTTCTCGCATCGCACGTTTAAGACGAGCCGGATGTTTCAGTTCCTGCTTGCGGTCTCGGCGATGACGTCGATGCAGAAGGGAGTGCTGTGGTGGGCGGCGCACCACCGGCACCATCACCGGTTTTCGGATTTGGAGGAAGACATCCACTCGCCATCGCTGAAAGGATTCTGGTGGGCGCATCTGGGATGGATTCTCTGCAAGCGGTACAACTCGACGCGAGCGGAACTGGTGCCGGACCTGGCGCGCTATCCCGAGCTGCGCTGGCTGAACCGCTATCATGTGGTGCCGGGACTGTCGCTAGCGGCGCTGCTGTTTCTGACGGGCGGAATGAGCGTGTTCCTCTGGGGCTTCTGCGCGAGCACGGTACTGCTCTGGCACGGGACGTTCACGATCAATTCGTTGTGCCATGTGTTCGGCCGCCGGCGCTATCCGACCACGGATACGAGCAGGAACAGCCTTCTCCTGTCGCTGATCACGCTCGGCGAAGGCTGGCACAACAACCATCATCATTATATGAGCTCGGTGCGCCAGGGCTTTTTCTGGTGGGAGATTGATCTGACCTACTACCTGCTGAAGATGCTTTCCTGGGTCCACATCGTGTGGGATTTGAAGGCGCCGCCCGCGGCGCTGCTGCAGCCGCTACCCGCGCAGTCCTAAAGCTGCCACCAATTCCTCGCAGGATCTGAGGCAACGAAATACGCCGCAGGGCTGTCCCTCCGCGCTAGGAGAGCAGGGACTTTGCCGCAGCCGTGATGTGGCGCGCGGAGATGCCGAAGGCGTCGAGCAATTCCTCCGGAGTGCCGGAGTGCGGAATGCCGGAGACGGCGAGGCGGCGCGCGGCGGCGACAGTGACGCCCGAAACGGCAAGCGCCGCGAAGACAGCTTCGCCCAGCCCTCCTTCCGCGAAGTGATCCTCGACCGTGATGACGCGGCCGCCAGTCGCGCGCACCTCTGTGGCCAGCCTTGCGGCATCAATCGGCTTAACGCTGTAGAGATCGATGACGCGGGCGACGATGGCTTGAGCGGCAAGCTCGGCATGGGCTTTGAGCGCTTCGTGCAGTGTGATTCCGGCGGCGATGACGGCGACGCGGTCCTGCGGCGACTGGCGCAAGATCTTGAAGCCGGGAACCGGGAATTTTTCATCGCCGCCATAGAGCACCGGCGTCTTGGGGCGCGTTGTGCGCAGGTAGCCAATGCCGGGGAGGCGCGCGAGTGCTTCGGTGAGACGGTCTGCGGAGACGCCATCGGAGGGATAGAGCACGGTCGAGCCGGGGATGGCGCGAAACATGGCCAGATCCTCGAGACCCATTTGTGAGGGGCCGTCCTCGCCGATGGAAACGCCGCAGTGCGAGCCGCAGAGCTTGAGATGGCTGCGGCTGATGGCTGCCATGCGCACCTGGTCGCAGGCGCGGGTGAGAAAGCAGGCGAAGGTGGCCACAAACGGGGTGTAGCCACGCGCCGCCAGACCAACGCCCACGCAGACCATATTTTGTTCGGCAATGTAGCCCTGGAAAAAACGCTCGGCGTGGGCCTTCTCGAGATACTCGCTGAAGGTGGAGTTCTTTACGTCGGCATCCACGGCCACGAGGCGGGGATTGACGGCGGCGATTCGCGCGAGGGCGCGTCCGTAGGCTTCCCGTGTAGCCACCTGCTGGCCGAGAACGTACTCGGGCGGAGGCAGTTGGGGAAAGGCAGCCGGAGGCCCGCCGATGGACCGGGCGTAAGAACGCGAGTCAGGTTCAACGGGCGGAGGAAGGGGCCCGAGTTCGGCTAGCGCGCGCGGCAGATCGTCCTTCGGCACGGGCTTGCCGTGCCAGCCGTCCTTATCGGCGAGAAAGCTGACGCCGTGGCCCTTTTCCGTTCTGGCGACGATGGCCTGCGGGCGGCCGTTCGCGGCGAGCTCGGGACTGCACGCGCGATCGAGGGCGCGAACGATGGCGGCAATATCGTGGCCATCGATGGCCACAGCATCCCAGCCTGCGGTTTCGAAGCGGCGGCGGTAAATCTCAACGTCATGGGCGTACATGGTGCGCTCGCTCTGGCCGAGCGCGTTCACATCCACGATGGCGGTGAGGTTGTCGAGGCCGTAGTGGGCGGCGAAAGCCGCGGCCTCCCACACATTTCCCTCGGCCATTTCGCCGTCGCCGAGCAGAACGTAAATGCGCACGCCGTTCTTTTCCAGGCGTTTGGCCGAGAGAGCCATGCCGGCGCCAACGGAAAGCCCTTGGCCGAGCGAGCCCGTGGCGGCATCGACGCCGGGAACGCGAGGCGTAGGATGGCCTTCGAGTTCGCTGGAGAATTGCCGGAGAGTGGCCAGGCGGCCGACGGGATACATGCCGGCTTCGGCCTGTGCCGCGTAGAGCAGCGGGGCCGCATGGCCTTTGGAGAGCACGAAGCGATCCGCATCGGAAGCATCGGGATGGCGAGGATCGAAGCGCATGGTGTGGAAGAAGAGGACGGAAACAAGGTCTGCAGCGGAGAGGCAGGTAGTGGGATGGCCGGAGCCGGCTCGCGTAGTGGTGATGAGTGAATCGATGCGCAAGAGGCGCGCCTTCTCGCGCAGGGATTCCAGTATTCGATCCATAGCAGAGGGCTGTGGGATGGCAGCCATTCGTTTCCCCCGTATGCGCGCGTGGCGCAGAGTCAACGCGCGAAGATTCGCGCCGTTGGGCGACGCCGCATTCTAGCGGAGCGGTTGCGCGATTTCCACGGCGGGTCGGTGGAAAACGCAGGAGACGCTCCGCGGACCAAGCCACTACGCGCGTGCGGCCGGTGCGAGTACTCCCTTGACACTGACGAGCCTCTGCGGAATAGTCTTGCCCCACTGTGGCTTGGGTTGCCGGGGCGAGTCGATAATCTCCGGCAGGCGTTCATCGCTCACTCCAGAGATCTCCCGCGGGAACCCCAGCCAGCATACGTTGCGCCGAAGAACCGCCGCTTTGCAGGAGGGTGCAATGCGCCGCGACTCTTTCTTTCTTGGAGCTTCCTTGCTCATGGTGTTGGGGTGGGCCCTGCTGGTTAAGGCAGAGCCACCGGCGAGCACGAGCCGCGGTGCGGGAAGCGAGCGGGCGAAATCCGGCCGCCCGGGCATCCCGGCGCCACGAGCGCCGCTGAGCGGCGCGGCGAAGCGGCGTGCCATCGAATCCTTCGGGAAACTCCCGCTCTACTTCGAAGCCAACGTTGGCCAGACCAACCCGGCCGTGAAATTCCTTTCGCGGGGCCCCGCCCATGCGCTGTTGCTGACTCCCTCGGAAATGGTGCTGGTGGCACGGGGAAAAGAAAAAGCCGCAGCGATCCAGATGAAATTGGCCGGGGGCAATTCCTCGCCGAACGTGTCCGGCATGGACCCGCTCCCTGGCCACACAAATTATTTCATCGGAAACGATCCCACGCAGTGGCACACGAATGTGCAGACGTATGCGAAGGTGCGGTACGAGAGCGTCTATCCGGGCATCGACCTGATCTATCACGGGAACCAGCAACGATTGGAATACGACTTTGTGGTCGCGCCGGGCGCGGACCCGAGGGCGATCCGGATGAAGCTGGACGGCGCGGAGAAACTCGAGATCACTGCCGGAGGCGATCTCGTGCTGCATGCGGGCGGCACGGAGGTGACCTACCGGAAGCCGGTTGTGTATCAGCCGGAGACGGGCAGCCGCGCGGACGGGAAACAGTTCGTTGAAGGCCATTACGTGCACAAGGGCGAGGGCGAAGTCGCGTTTGAAGTTCCGAGTTATGACCCGTCCAGGCCGCTGGTGATTGACCCGACCGTGGGCTTCTCCACATACCTGGGTGGCGGATTGGCCGATGGCGCGTTCGCGGTCGTCTCGGGATTCTCAGGAATCTATGTCACTGGCGGGACCACATCCACGCCGACGACCATGCCGCCGTTTCCCATCAAGGGGGACCCTACGGCTTACCAGCCAACGTTTGGAGGAGCGCAAGCCTCCTGCACTTCGGCTTTCGCATTTGAGTGCGGGGACGCCTTTGTGACAGTGTTCGATTTCTCTGGTACCTCGCTCGTCTTCTCAACCTACATCGGCGGCAGTAGCAAGGACGAAGGCAGAGGAATCGCGGTAGACATAAACGGGAACGTGTACATTTCCGGCACAACCAATTCCGCGAATTTCCCCACCATGAATGGCTTGCCCGCAGGGTTCGAGGGGACACAGGACGCGTTTGTGGCCGAGTTGAATTCAAGCGGCTCGGCACTGGAGTATTCCACACTGCTCGGCGGGACCGGCGGCGCCAGCAACACCGGCCTGACTGAGGGCTATGCCCTGGCGCTGGATTCGTCGAACAACGTCTACGTGACCGGAGCCACGAACGCTTCCGACTTTCCCACGACGACGGGCGTCGTACAAACCACCTGCACAAGCTGCACACAGACGACACCGCAGTCCAGCGCCTTCGTGTCGAAATTCAATACCACGATGAGCGGTACGGCCGCGCTGCTCTATTCCACATTCCTGGGCGGTACGAAAGCGAGCGGCGCGTTCGGCATTGCCGTGGACTCTTCGAACAATGCATACGTGGCCGGCAGCACGATCGCTACCGACTTCCCCTTGATGCCCAGCCCGAACCCCATTCAGCCGGGCGGTTTTGGGGGCGGAGGAACCGCCTGCGGCCCGATACTGAACATGGTGTGCGGGGACGGCTTTGTCACCAAGCTGAACTCAACGGCGACGGCTATGGTGTATTCGACTTACCTCGGCGGAAGCGGTGAGGATGGCGCAACCGGCGTCGCCGTAGATTCTTCCGGCAACGCGTACATTTCTGGCGGCACGGATACGAACAACGCCACGGCCGCGAACAAGTTTCCGGTCACCCCGGGGTCGTTCCAGACCACGTTTGGAGGCGGGTCAAATGGCTGCACCATGACGGGTGGGGCGTGCGGCGACGCATTTCTGGTCAAGATCAATCCGGCCGGCAATGCCCTGGTGTATGGGACGTACATTGGAGGCAGCGGCGACGACCTCGGTTTCGGCGTGCAAGTGGATGCAGGGGGCAATGCGTACATCACGGGAGTGACTGACTCTACGGATTTCCCGACGACAGCGAACGCACTGCAGACCAGCGGTTATGGCGGGGGCACTGCGGCGGCGAATTGCACGAATAGCCAGCTTTGCGGCGACGCGTTCCTGGTGGTCCTGGATCCGACGGGCGCGCGCCAGCTCCTATCCACCTACCTGGGAGGAAGCGGGGATGACGCCGGCATCGGCTTGTCCATCTCCGCCGGCAACGCCTACCTTTCCGGCTTCACGAATTCCAACAATTTTCCAACCACTGCGGGGGTTGCGCAGACCACGTATGGCGGCGGTGCGAGCGACGCGTTTGTCGTCGAGTACGGGATTTACCAACTTTTTGGCTGCACGGACACGTTTACAGGAGGTGCCGGCACAACGGACTGGGGCACGCCGTTAAACTGGAGCACGGGGCTTCTTCC
>DASPSB010000264.1:0-3845 GCA_035624135.1 Candidatus Acidiferrales bacterium
GCGGCGGCGTGGTGGGCTGCGCCGTGGCGATGGAAGTGTCGGCGTTTGCCGAAGATGTCTTCGTGCTGGAAGAAATGCCGCAGCTCGGGATGGGCGCAAGCTCACGCAACAGCGGAGTCATCCATTCCGGCATTTACTACGCCAAGGGTTCGCGAAAGGCACGGCACTGCGTCGAGGGGAACCGGAAGACCTACGAGTTCTGCGAAAGACATGGCGTGCGGCACCGCAGGACGGGAAAAGTGGTGGTCGCCGCATCCACGGGCGAGGAGCTGCAGCTCGAGGCGCTCAAGCGGCGTGGTGAGGAGAACGGCGTCACCGGGCTGCGGTTGATCGACAGAAGGGAATTGCAAGCGCGCGAGCCGCACGTAGAAGGACGGGCTGCGCTCGAGGTGCCGTCGTCCGGTCTGGTGATGAGCGAAGAGCTGGTGAAGGCCTACGCGCGCATCGCGGCAGAGCGCGGCGCGAACGTGCTGACACATGCAAAGGTGACCGCGCTCGAGCCGTCGGGCGCGGGCGTGCGGGTAACGAGCGAACGCGGCACGATTCAGGCGCGCGCGGTGGTGAACTGCGCCGGACTCTTTGCCGACGAGGTCGCGGCGCTGACGGGATTTACGAAATATCGCATCCAGCCGACACGCGGAGATTACTGCGAGGCGGTTCCGGCAAAATCTCACCTGGTGCATGCACTTGTTTATCCGCTGCCTGAAGCCGGGATTTACTCGCTCGGCGTGCATCTGACGAAAACGCTGTGGGGCACCCTGCTCGTGGGTCCCACGGCGCGACCCGCGGCGAGCAAAACCGATTACGAGAGCGATCGCGTGCCCGTGGCGGAGTTCGCGCGCGGCGCCAAAGTGCTGCTGCCGGAAATCACGGAAGCGGATTTACGGCCCGCGTACTCTGGGATTCGGGCAAAACTGGCGCCGGTGGACGGAAGCGCGCGGCCGAAGGAGTCAGTGGATTTCGTGATCGAACGTGACCCACAAATCCCGTGCGTCATTCACACGATTGGGATTGAATCGCCCGGACTGACCGCGGCGTGGCCGCTGGCGAAAGAAGTAGCTGGGTTGGTGCGGGAGACGTTGGCGTAGGCACACCCCGGAAGTTTTCAGATGTCGCGCCCCTATAGAGAGTGACGGGCAATCTCCGAGGCGGAGACCAGGCGGACGCCGCGAGCTTCCACTTCCGGCAACATTTCCGACAAAACGTCCAGAGTGGAGGAGTGCGGATGGCCGATGGCCACGCACGTGCCCTGCTCGCGCGCCAACCGTTCGGCGTGTTCGAGTTGGCGGCGGATTGCGGCGGGCTGCTCGTCGTCGTCAAGAAAAACATTTCGCGCCGCGGCAGGAACTCCGGCATGGCGAGCGGCATCGAGAGCGCGCGAGCCGGGCGCGGTGCGGCTATCAATGAAGAAGAGGCCGCGAGAGCGGAGCGCGGCGGCGACAGAAGCCATGAGCGCGGGATCGGTCGTAGCGCGGGAGCCCTGATGATTGTTCACGCCGGCGGCGTAGGGCACGGTGGAAAGCATCTCGTCCATCACCCGCGCGACTTCCGCCGCGGGCTCACCCACATGCAGTTCGATTTTTTCGGCTTTGTCCTCGCCGGCCACAGACTCCATGGGCAGGTGCAGCAGAACTTCGATCCCACGGCGATGGGCTTCTTCGGCGATGGCGGTGGATTCAGGAAGATTCGGCAACACAGCCACGCTGACGCGTGCGGGAATGGCGAACACGGAGCGCGCGGCAGAGGGATCGTAGCCGAGGTCGTCCACGATGATGGCGAGTTCGGGCGCGCCGCTGGCCGACGAGCCGGAAGGGGTTGCGGCCGGCGGGGCCAGCATAAAAACCTCGAGCGCGAGCAAGGTATGTCCCTCGTGGCTGATGGCGTAGGCGGCGGAGGCTGAGCCGGGATCGCGCCGCTCGAAGGTTACGCCGCGAACGCCCGCAGCATTCCGCCAGGAGGATTCCAGCACGCCGAGTTGGGCGGAGTCCGGCAGGGAAACCAGCACGCGCGTAGGTCCGGCAGTGCGAGACCAGCCGGAAGGCACGATCCGGATAGGCGAATCCGCGCCCACTGCCGGCCGCGCAGCCGCAGCGAAATCGGCAGCAAGGCGGTTGGTATCCGTTTCCACCGAACGCTCACTGTGGCGGCAGGCGGGGAAGGCAGAAAGACACGAAGCAGACACCAGCAAGACAATTGCGCCGCGGAACGAGCGCTGGCTGCGGGAGATGGCCGTCGGGAAGCGAGCAAGAGAGGGCGAAGCGCCCTGACGGCGATTCACCTGCGCTACGCGGCTTTTGCCGCAGTGGGGATCTGGCTCGGTGTGCGGAGCAGGTCGAGGGCTTTTTTCAGGACGGGGTCATCCTGCGGACGAGGCAACCCGCCCGAGGCGTGGCCGGGGGCTTCGCCGTTCGCGCCTTCCGTGATGTCTCCCGTGTCTTCGACGGCGTTGGCCATCTCGACGGAAGGTTTCACGCCATTGTCGTTGATCTTTTTTCCCGCGGGATCGTGATAGAGGGCGGTAGTGAGAATGAGCGCGCCGCCGTCTTCGAGCGCGATGACGCTCTGTTCGGAGGCGCTGCCAAAGGTGCGTTCGCCGACAGTCGGCACGGCGCGATCCTGCGCCAGCGCTGCGGCCAAAATCTCCGCGGCGCCTGCGGTGCGGGCGGAAAGCAGCACAGTGACCGGCCCTGACCAGACGGTCTTCTGCGGATCCACTCTGATTTCTTTTGCCGGAACGGTCTGGCCGCTCAGCGTGGCGATGGTTCCGGAGGAAAGGAACAGGTTGGCCGTGGACACTGCTTCCGGCACGCTTCCGGAGGCGCAATCGCGCAGATCGAGCACTAGCTTGTGCAGGCCTTGCTTGGAAAATTCGAGGAGTTTTTGCCGGATTTCGACCGCGCGCCCCGGGGCGAATCCAGGCACGCGCAGATAGGCGACGTCGTCCTCCATCTTGTCCGCCACCAGCCTCGGCGTGGCGAGAACGGCCCGGGTCACCTCCAGATCCTTCGACTCCGTGCCACCGTGGCGGACTTCCGTGATTTTCACGGTGCTGCCGGGTTCGCCCTCGAGAAGAAGCTCGGCCTGCCGGATGGACATTTCGCGAGTGGAGAATCCGGCAATGGTCTCGAGGATATCGCCGGTCGAGAGGCCAGCCTTCTGGGCCGGACTGTCGGGCATGGTGGTCAAAACCAGCAGATACCCGAACCGCTTGGAAAGCACTACGCCAATATCGCCGCGCGGATGTGCCTTAAGCCGCGCTTGATAGTCCTCGTATTCGCGCGCGCTTAGGTAGCCGGACTGCGCGTCGAGAGATTCCACCAGGCCGTGCATGGCCCCCCGGGCCACCTGGCGCATGTTGGGCTCTTCCACGTAGCCCTGCTCGACGCGCTCCAACACCTCGCTGAACACGCCGAGCGAGCGGTACGTGCTGTCCTCATTGGAGCGGGCCAGAGCATATCCGAGGCCGGCATAGAGCAGGACGAGGGCCGAGAGCGCGAGCACAAGAATGCGGGTGGCACGGTTCATAGGGTTCGAGGCCTCGAAAACAGAAAGTATAGCATTTTCAAGGCCGGCCGCAGGGCCGAGAATGATCGCCTGTACACAGCGCCGGCTCTGAGCGGACCGGCATCATCGGGGTTCAAACCTACCCCGCAGTTACGCGAACTGAAGGGACGAGAGCGCGTGCGGATCTCCGATCGCGAAGCCCCGGGAGCCGGCCGTCGGCCCGCACCGAAGGGGCGCTATTGGGTGGTGACGACCGCGGGAACCACATCGGGCTCCGCATAGGTGATGTAGGTCTGCGAGATGCGGTCGTGCCAGGTAAGGCCGTGTTCATCCCATGCCGA
>DASPSB010000275.1:0-4506 GCA_035624135.1 Candidatus Acidiferrales bacterium
GCACGTCCAAGTCCGGCGGCTCGGGCTGGGCGTCCGTTGCCACCCCGGAGTTCTGACAGTCATGATGCCTGTCTAGCGATGATTAGACGGCAGGGATTTCGTAACCGTTGCTCAAAAGAGAAAATCCGTTGAAGAAAGTGGAAGGCGCGGCCGACGCAAAGGCTCAGTGGTCCGGGGGATGATCGGTGAGCTGGAACGAAACTCCAGTGCGCGAGTTTGCCTGAACCGTGGCAGTCATATCGACCTGGTCGAGCGGGACGTGGCTCAGACCGCCGGTAACGGGACGAAAGAAGAGCTGGCCATTGGACACCCAATAGGCGGAAACCAGATAGGCTGAGCCATTTTTCAGGATGATCTGGGTCGTCGGCAGAGGCGCGGACTGCTGAGATTGTTCGGGGGCGTTCTGCCCGGCGTTTTCGTCCAAGTTGCCGAAATAAGGCGGATAGTTGTCGGCGTTGCCGGGGTTGTTCTGAGCGTCGCCGGGAGTGTCAACCGGATAGCCGTTGAGGTCGTAGCCGGGGCCGTAGCCGTACCCTGGGCCGTAGCCGTAACCATCGTAATACCCCGGCGCATAACCGAAGCCGTATCCGAGGCCATATCCGCAATTCCAAAAGCCAAAGGGCGAGAAGCAGTAATTCGCGCCGAAAAAGAAGGGATTGAAGCCGCAAACGTTCGTGAAACCGCTATAGAAGCAGCCGCCATACCAGCCACCACCCACGAAGCGCGGCGGGCGATGCGGGCGGATTGGCAGGACGGCAGGGATATTGGCGACGCGTGCGGGCAACGCGGGCTTCGAGGCGAGACGAGTGGCGGCCGTGGATGCAGCCGGCTTGACGCCGGAAGAGGGCAGGAAAGACCAGCCGTTGCCAGCCATGCGGCTCAGATTTGGATCCGCTGCGGCGGAGCTGAAGCCGCGGCTAAAATCCGCGGCGGACACAAAATTCATAGGCGAATAAACGCCGGATGCCTGCGGCCGGGAAGCCGAACCGGCGTTGGAGAGCCGTGTGTTGGCCCCGCCGGAAGTTGGCGCGACCCTGCCAGAGGAAGGCGCATGGGTGGAGACGTGCGACGCGCCACCGCTCGAGTGCCCGCCACCACCACCGTGGCTTCCGCCACCGCCACCATGGCCGCCACCACCACCAGGGCCCGCAGAAACGCTCAGGGGAAGAAAGGTCCAGGAAAGTGCGCCAATCAGGAGAAGCGAGCGACGGAACCATGTACCAGACGGTACATGGCGGGGCGAGAGGCGCGTGTTCATAGGCCTGCTCCTGCTTCCAGACGCCCTCAGTATAGGCCCGCGCCGCTCCCGATACAATCACCCGGGAGTTGGCCGGCTTTGCCTGGTAGTGGAAGACGTGCTCCAGGCTCCTAGGCATTAGATGCTGTCCGAGGCCGCGGGGGTGCGGAGGATGGGCAGGCTCACGGTCACTGCCGGAGGTGGGCGAGTGATGTAGAGTATACCGTCGCCTGAGGCAGCGAGCCGCAGGCTTCGAAACGAGCGAAACCAATGGACTATGTGAAGCTGGGAAAAACCGGAATGGAAGTCTCGCGGATTTGCCTGGGGTGCATGAGCTTCGGCGACCCCGGCCGGGGAACGCATTCCTGGACGCTGGATGACGCAACGAGCCGTCCATTGATCAAGCGCGCGGTGGAGCTGGGGATCAATTTCTTCGACACGTCGAACAGCTATTCGGACGGGTCGAGCGAGGAAATCCTGGGACGGGCGCTGCGGGAATGCGCGCGGCGGGACGAAGTGGTGATCGCGACCAAGGTGTACTTCGCGGAAAGCACCAAGCCGAATGCACGAGGGCTCTCGCGGAAGGCCATCTTCACGAACATCGAGGCAAGCCTGAGGCGGCTGGGCACCGACCACGTGGATCTATATCAAATCCATCGCTGGGACTACAAAACGCCGATCGAGGAAACGCTCGAAGCGCTTGGCGACGTGGTAAAAGCGGGAAAGGCGCGGTATCTGGGCGCCTCCTCCATGTTCGCGTGGCAGTTTTGCAAGGCGCTGTACCTTGCGCAGCAGCGCGGCTGGACGAGATTCGTAACCATGCAGGACCACTACAACCTGCTGAACCGGGAAGAAGAACGCGAAATGCTGCCGCTGTGCGCGGCGGAAGGAATCGGGGTGCTGCCGTGGAGTCCGCTGGCACGGGGACGGCTGGCGCGCGCGTGGGGAGAGAAAACCAGGCGGATGGAGCGCGACGAAGTGAGCAGAAAGCTGTACGAGGCGACGGACGAGGCGGATCGAAAGGTGGTCGAACGCCTGGGCGAGGTGGCCGCGAAACGAGGCATTGCGCGCGCGCAGGTGGCACTGGCGTGGCTGCTCTCGAAACCGGTGGTGACGGCTCCTATCGTGGGCGCGACCAATCAAAATCACCTGGGAGACGCCGTGGACGCAACCAAACTGAAGCTGAGTGCGGAGGAAATCGCGGCGCTCGAGGAGCCATATGTGCCGCATCCCATCGCGGGATTTTCGTGAGCCATGGCGGAGAGGGTGGGATTCGAACCCACGGTTGAGTTTCCCCAACACACGCTTTCCAAGCGTGCTCCTTAAGCCACTCGGACACCTCTCCGCGAGCTATCGAATCAAAGTTTAGCGTAAGCGGAGTTATGCGCCTAGCGGCAGGGCAGGAAAGTGTGGCACGGGCATGCGTGTGCTTTGGTAAACTGGAGTGCAGTAGGTGGTCGAACGGCTCCGGGGTCGGCTAACTGGTAGGCCTCGGGACTTTGGATCCCGCTATCTTGGTTCGAGTCCAAGCCCCGGAGCCAACTCTGCAATTTCTTCAAAGCGCGTAAAGCACTGCAGTGACTTGGACGCTGGGTTCTCGCGCAGGGCGAAAGCCTGTCTGCGGCCGCCAGTCCTGTGGTGCTCAGTCGCCGCCTGTGCTGGATTTCGGACGAAGGGAATAGCGGATTTCGTCGTGGCCGGCTTCGCAGGAGGCGCGGATCACCAGGCACGCGCCGCTGGGGCCAAATTTGGGAAGCGGGAAGCCAATTTCCGCGCGTCCTTGGTCATCGGTGCTGGTCTTGAAGGAAAACGGACGGGGAGCGCCTTCAAACGATACCTCGACCTCGGCGCCGGAAATGGGGCGTTCCGGCCCGCGTGCCTTGACTTCGACGATCAAGCGCGCAGAACCCGCGGTCAACCACGTGGCCGGATTGGTGAGAAGCACCTTGATCGGCGGCGCATTGGATGGAGGAGAGAGCATAGCGACGGCAGCACGCGCCGCTGCGGCAATTTCTGCGCCTCCGACAGTGGTGCGGCCGGTGCGTAACTCCTGTGGCGAGGTGAGATCGACGGGAATCTGGGCGCTGCGCAGGCCTTCGATTACGGCGCGGTGCTGTTGCTCGAGCATGTGCCGAACCGTCGAGTCGTCAAATCCGGGCTCTTTGGCTCGATCCTCATAGCTCGTTTTGCGCCGGTAGACCACGCGGCCAGCGGAATAGACAATGGTGTCCACAACGAAGGCGCGCGGCCTGCGATCCTCCGTCTGGATGTGGAGGGCAATGTCGCCGAGCTTCAAGTCGCTATTGAATCCGAGCGGCACGTAAGCCTGATCATCGCGGAGACCGGTCAAACGGGAAGGAACGCGCCTCCCGCAGCTTCAGGGCCCAAGCGCAGGGCGCGGAGTTGATTGACCGGACTGCACTCGCATCGCTATTATACCAGCGCGACCATGGCACCCGGCTACCTCGGAAACTACGCCCCGTTGCTAATCCATATCCTGGTGGCAATGGCGCTGGCGGGGGTGCTTCTGGCGCTCTCGGCGCTGGTGGGACCGCACCGGCCGTCGCGGGAGAAGGCGCAGGCCTACGAATGCGGGATGCGGCCGACCGGCGATGCGCGGCATCCGTTTGACGTGAAGTTCTACCTGGTGGCAATCCTGTTCATTTTGTTCGATGTGGAAGCGATTTTCTTCTACCCGTGGGCCTACGTGTACCGGAATCTGCCCCGGCTGTTCGGGTTCTACGAGATGTTGCTGTATATAGGAATCCTGCTGGTCGGCTACATCTATCTGCTGAAGAAGGGCGCGCTCGACTGGAACAAATAAGCCGCAGTCCCGGCCGAAGACGAGGATCGAGGGATCGAGTATGGCGGAAGCCGTCGAGAGCCAGGTGCACCCGGTGGCAGCGAGGCTGGCTGCCTGGGACTCGGGCGTTGTTTCCGGGACGGAGACGTTTCGTGGAGAGCTGACGGTCACGATCCCGTGCGAGCAGCTCGTTCGAGTGGCCGGCTTCCTGCGGCACGAGCCAGAGCTGGAATTCGATTTCCTAAGCGACCTAACGGCGACCGACCATTTCCCATTGGAGCCGCGGTTTGCGGTGGTGTACCACATGCTCTCCCTGCGTCACCGGCACACGCTGCGTCTGCGAATGTGGACGCCGGGGCTGAACCCGGCGGTGCCAAGCGTCACGACAGTCTGGCCGACAGCAAACTGGCACGAACGCGAGGTGTTCGACCTGTTCGGAATCCGGTTTGAAGGCCATCCCGACCTG
>DASPSB010000086.1:0-3556 GCA_035624135.1 Candidatus Acidiferrales bacterium
GCGAACAGGTGGAAGGACCCGAAACCGATCGCGGCACCGACCAAAGCTCCCGCCAGCACATCGCTCAGGTAGTGCATTCCCAGCAGCACGCGCGAGATCCCGATGCAGGAAGCCACCAGGAACAGGCACGGCTCCGCGTGCGGGTAGAGGTGCCCAAGCGAGACAGCGATGGCGAAGGCCGTGATGGTGTGCCCGGACGGGAACGAAAACTGGTCCGGTGGCAGGATTGTGGCCCAGCAGTGGGGTTCCTGCTCGCACGGACGTGCCCGGCGGCAAACATGCTTCACGCACTTGAAAAGCACGATGCCGCCGAGCGCCGCGAAGCTCGCGGTGGCCAGCGCGCGGTAACGCTGATCCCCGCCGATGGCCAGAATCAATCCGGCCATCGAGTACCACAGCCAGCCATCTCCCAGCCTGGTGGACCAGATGGAAGCGATGCGCACCCAGCGAGGCGCACGCCAGCGATGCACGCTCCGCATCAGGCGCGCGTCGCCCGAACCGATGTAGTGGAGCAGGGTGTGCGCTATCGCCACGCCAGCGCCTCCACAAAGCGGAATCGTTGCCGCCTCTCTCGCGCCCGCGTCGGCTGGGGGCGGCCCCGTTCGCGACGGTCTGCCAGGGCGCTCCAGCGCCGCGCAAATCCGAATTCGTGCAGCATCACAGCAAGCGTGTAAATGGGAATCGCCGGCGCCAGCGGCAGCAGGAGGGTAGTCCAGCGCTTGTGCCGCATCATGGACCCCGCAATATCGAAAACGTCGCGCGTCAGTTTTGTATAACCGCCGTGCTCGCCCCCCGCGATTCCGCACCCGCCGCGCAGCCCGCGCAGGAATTCGGCTTTCGTGCGCGCGCCCGACACTTCCGTGTAAGCGCTTCCCGCGGAAGCGAGCGCATGCGCGTCGCTGCCGCCAACCTCCGCTTTGCCCAGCCGCCGCGCAACCGCTTCAGCGGAATGGTTGTGGCCGGACATCATGTGTCCATTGCGCGTCTCGTAGGCGGGAAACATGGACTCGAACCAGTCAAAATCTTCATCCGCGCGTCTGCCCGTGAGTCCGGAGAACAGGTGGTTCACGCTGAAAAAAAGCCGCTGTTCGCCCAGGTAGGCGAGCAGGGCGGGGAGGTCGTTGCGGCGGCGCTGGATTTCTATGTGCTGGCGCTCGCTGATGTCGTACACGCCCACGTGCGCCTGTGTGCCGCTGGGCATACGGCAGGTGACTTCTTCGCTGAGAAAAAAGCGCCGGAAGCGGCGGAGCGGCTCAGCCCCGTCGATGGAATCATGGTCGGTCAGCGTAACCAGGTCCATGCCGCGCTGTCGAAGGACGGCGTAGACCTCGGCCGGGTCGTTGTAGCTCTCCCGGCAAATGCGGTTTAGTCCGGGCACCTCGCACATCCCGGAGTGGATCGAGTGCACGTGAAGGTCACATCGCATATGGCCAGCGTAGGAATCCCGTGTTACACGGCTATGACTGTGGAAAAAAAAGCGGCTAACGATAACTCTTTCAACACCGTAACAATCCTCGTTCACGGGATTGTAATGATTGCGATTCCGCCGCTGCATGAGAGAATTTTCAGCACATGCGCAGGATCGAGTTCGTCTATTTTGACGCCGGGGGTGGGCACCGCAGCGCCGCCACCGCCCTCAAATCAGTGATCGACACCCAGGACCGTGGCTGGGATGTGCAACTCTTCAATTTTCAGGAGCAGCTCGATGCCCTGGATTTTGTTCGCACTCTGACGCGCGTCCGCATGCAGGATGTTTACAACTTGATGCTGCGCCGCGGATGGACTTTGGGCAGCACGCAGCTCATGCGCGTGCTGCAGGCCACGATCAGGCTGTACCACCCCCTGCTGGTGCGGCGCCTCGCCGACTACTGGCGCTCGACTCGGCCGGATATGGTTGTCTCGTTCATTCCACATTTTAATCGTGCGCTCGCGGAGAGTTTTCGGAAGGCATTTCCGGGCCGGCCGTTCGTGACCCTCTTGACTGACATTGCTGACTATCCGCCTCACTTCTGGATCGAGCGTCAGGAGCAGTTCCTGATCTGCGGCTCGGAACGGGCAGTGGAGCAAGCGCGCGAGGCTGGCCATTCCCTCCAGCGCATCTTTCGTACCTCCGGGATGATTCTGAACCCACGGTTTTACACCCCCGTAACAATCGACCTGGTCGAGGCGCGAAAGCGCTTGGGGCTGGAGCCGAAACTCCTGACCGGGCTGGTGCTATTTGGCGGTTACGGCGCTAGGGCCATGCTCGAGATTGCCGAGCGGCTGGAGGGTTCCGAACTGCCTCTCCAGCTCATATTCATTTGCGGCAAGAACGAACGGTTGGCGAAGCAGTTGCGCAGCCGGCCACAGCGACAGCCCCGCTTCGTGGAAGGATTCACGCGCGAGGTGCCTTATTACATGAAGCTTTCCGATTTCTTTCTGGGCAAACCCGGGCCAGGCAGCATCTCGGAGGCGCTGGCCATGCGTTTGCCTGTGATCGTGGAACGCAACACACGGACGCTGCCGCAGGAGCGATATAACGCCCAGTGGGTGCGTGAAAACAACTATGGTCTAACCGTGCAAAGTTGGCGCGAGGCGGTGCCCGCGACGAGGGCGCTGATTGATCCGGAGCAGCTAGCCGCCCGGCGCCAGCGGATCGCTGCGCTCGAGAACCGCGCCGTGTTCGAGATTCCCGATGTCCTCCAGCGCATTCTTGATTCTCCTGCCGGGGTGGGCTAGGCTGGATTTATAGATGCCGCGCACGTCCGAGCGTCCCTGCCGCGCCCTTCCAACCGGGCGTCCGCCCGCGCTGAGAGTTGAACGATGAAGCGTTCCATTCAGTTGGCCGGCGGAATTGAACAGCTCTTTGGAGCGCTGGATGAAAATCTGCGCCTGTTCGAGAACACGTTCCGGGTGACCACGCACTTGGAGGACGGCACGCTCGTTCTGGAAGGTGAAGACAACTCCGTGGACCGCGCGGCGCGCCTGGTCCAGGACTACAGCACGCTGGTGGCCGAAGGACGCGTTTTCTCCAGCGCAGAAGTGAAATCCCTGTTGCGGGCCGCGGCGGCAGAGCCGCAGCTCTCGCTGCGCGAGGTGGCGCGCCCGCAGCGGCACCGCGTCTTCGGGAAAAAGAGCGTGACGCCGAAGACGCCGAACCAACGGCGCTATATGGAATGCATCGAAAAATACGACATGGTGTTCGCGATTGGCCCGGGCGGAACGGGGAAAACTTACTTGGCCGTGGCCATGGCGGTTTCCGGGCTGCTCACCAAGGAGGTGTCGCGCATCATCTTGGCGCGGCCGGCGGTGGAAGCCGGCGAGCGGCTGGGTTTTCTGCCCGGCACTCTTCAGCAAAAGATCGATCCTTATATGCGGCCGCTCTACGACGCGCTCTACGACATGCTGGACGCAGATAAACTCGAGCGCTACCTGGAGAAGGGCATCATTGAAGTGGCGCCTCTGGCGTTCATGCGCGGCCGCACGCTCAACGATTCGTTCGTGATTCTGGACGAGGCGCAGAACACCACGAGCGAGCAGATGAAGATGTTCCTCACCCGCCTGGGTTTTAACTCCA
>DASPSB010000324.1:0-7196 GCA_035624135.1 Candidatus Acidiferrales bacterium
GGTAAGCCTCGACCGCTATCGCGAACTGGGCATCAACACGATCACGCTGTCGATTCCGTGGAACTGGCACGAGCCACGCGAGGGCGAGATCGACTTTGACGGTCACACGCTGGAGCGCCGTAATTTGCGCGGATTGCTGAGGCTCATTGCGAGCAAGCGATTCCGACTCATCGCGAGATCCGGGCCGATCGTGACCGGAGAGTGGCGCAATGGAGGCTACCCGGACTGGCTACTCGAACGGCCCGAATACCACATGCCGATGGCGGACCGGCTGGAAGGCCTCGAACCGCCCGCCATAGAGGTTGCGCAAGTGAATCCAGAGGCGGCGGCAGGGGTGTGGCTCGCGAATCCGACGCACATGAAATATGCCCAACAATGGCTCGAGGCCGTGGCTCACGAACTCGTACCCTATAGGGCAGGAGCAACCGTGCGCGTTGCGGCAGAAGAACCCGCCGGAACAAAGGCGAACGGTGCTGAGAAAGAAGTGAGTGGTCCTTTGCTTTTTGTCCAGGTCGGGGATGGATTGGGCAGCGGTAGCGCGAATCCGGCGGGCACAGAGTACTGGAAGTACGTGGAAACACTTTGCGGGGCCGTGGAACGCGGCGGTATCGACGCGCCCTGCCTCGTTGACACTTCGCAGGGTCGTGGCCCAGCTACCCGTTCCACGCCTTCGCAACTCGTAGCGGCGACGGGGCATTGGTCAATGGGCACGGGCAACGACGTTGCGGGAGAGGACCGAAGGCTTTCGCCCCTCAAAGTCGCGGAACTCGAAAACATGGCAGCGCTGCTTGCTTCGCAGTCAGGTTTCCCGCCCGTGCTCACGGAGTTCAGTCCAGGCTGGTTCGCGCCAGAAGACGACGCGCGGCCGGAGCTCAGTCCTCCGGAAAACATCCGCAGAGGCAGCCATCTGTTTCTAGGGTTCGGGCTCCGTGGACTCAACTGGTTTCCGCTCCAGGATTCGCTGACGCCGGCCGGATACGGAACTCCGGATGCGAACCGCTTTTTTCGCTGGGACGCTGCGCTGACGCTCAACGGCTCGAAACAGCCTGCAGCACGCGAGGCGCAGCGTGTAGGGGATTGGCTGCGCGTCTGGGGCAGCCAAGTGGCCGCGTCGCACCGTCGTGCGGATTTCGGATTAGTGGACCCACAGGCGGCTCTGCCAGCCGGAAGGCTCACACGTGCCGACATCACCGCCATAGGAAATACAACGATGCAGATTGAGCGATTAGCCCGGTACGCGACCATGTCGGCCGAGGTGGTGGACCCGCAAAATCAGCCTGCCGAACAATTGCTTCGTCACGCCCTTCTGCTGTTTCCAGTGTACAAACCGGATGAGGCGGATTATGCGCTCAACCCACGGGCACAGGGCGCTCTCGAGGATTATGTTCGCGGAGGGGGAGTCCTGGTGTGCTTCCCGGGGCGTCCGTCAGGAGCCGCATTCGAGGAAATGCAGCGCGGGACGCTGATGGAATCAGTCGATCAGCCGGAGGGAGCGAAGACGTGGCGCTTCGGTGCGGGCCGGTTCCTGGTGCTGACGAGGGATTTTTATTCTTGGGTGTCGCTTCACGAGGACTTTGCAGAGGGAAACAAGCGGTTTGAAGCGTCTTTTGCCCCCAGCGTGCTCGAAGGATTGCTGAAGACGGCTGGTGTGCAGCCGGCCATTCGCCGCGAGACCTCACCAGGGGAAGGTCCCGAGCTGGTGGTCAGCGAACTGGTGAGCAACGAAGGAACGTTGCCGCTCGGCGGCCGCTCAGGCGGGCAGGGGTGGGTCAGCGTAGTGAATTTGAGCGATGAGAAGGTGGCCAGCGAGACGCTGGAGGTCCTTTCGCCGCGAGTTTCCGCGCGACGCGAAAGGGGCACAGTTGACGATTGGATTCAGGTGCCGGTGACGCTTCCTCCTCGAGAGGCACTGCTGCTGCCGATTGAAGTCGGGTTGTGTCTGGAGCCGGAGGTCCGGATGGACTGCGAGGACCGCGTGATTTCGTCCAGCGCGGAACTGGGGCGCGTGGAACGCGAGAAGAAAGCGATGATTCTTTCCTTCTACGCGCCGACAAGGGCCGAGGTGCGCATCCATCTGTCGGAGCCTCCAGAGCACGTTGACGTGGATGAGAGTCAGGCTGACGCGAAGTGGTCGAAGACGGACCACACACTGGTTGTGAAGTTGCTGCGCGGCGCATCACCGCAATATCAGCACGTGCTGCGGGTGGCGATGCCGCACGAGCCGGCCTTGCCGGAAAGACCGAAGGCGGAGGGACGCCGTGCCGCGCCGGCTCACTTTCGTTTTTCCCCCGCCGGAGGAGTGCGGTTGCCGCTCGGCACGGACGCGGCGCTACTGGCGAATCCGCCGCTCTTCGTGTTTCGCAAAGGAGAGGAAGGGTCGCTGTGGGTGCTGGCAGAGAACCTGGGAGGACAGGGCGGAAGCGTTCAGGTGGAAACCACTGGGCAATTCAACGCCTCGACGCGGGCCTACGCGAGCGGAAATGAACTGCGCAGCATCAATTTGAAGCTTCCGGCCTCGGCAGTGGAGAAGGCCACGGAGGAGGCGCCTGCCGCGGACGGGCTCTACCACGGGACCTTGCATTTCGCTGCCGGCTCTGACACGGAGGAGTTGCCTGTGTCGTACGCCATTCTCCCGGAGAAAGGAGCAGCCAGGTATCAGTTCGATTTCGACGGCAGCGGCAGCGCAGATTGGGTACTCGAGACTTCCGCGGCGCGCGCGATTCTTTCCCCCGGGGAGGGCGGCCGGATGATCGGGCTGGTGGCAAAATCGTCGGAAGGGGATCTGGCTTCGACGATGGGGCTGCTTGAAGATGTATTTACCTTCACACCCAAGCCGCAGGAGACGCCGCGAGAACGGGCTCGCGGCCGGGCCGGCACCTTCAACCGCAGCTACTCGGCGGAATGGGTACCGGGTGAGGGCGGGCCTACGCTCCAACTCCGCTACGAGGCGCCGGACGTGTACCCTCACGGCGCGAGTATTGAGAAGAGCGTGCGGTTTACCGACGAGCGCACCATCGCAGTGGAGTATCACGTATCGCTGCCGCCTGCGGACGCGCGGCGGATAGCAGAAGAAACAGCGGGCAGGATTTTCGCGGCGCAGCCACAGAACGAAACAATTCCCCAATCCTTCGCCATCCTCAATTCCATTCCTGCATCTGCCCGGGGGGCACGGGGCACGGAACTTTGCTGGAAGATTCCGGCAGCGGGAGCAACGGGCCCGGCGAGCGCCGAGCATTGCGAAAGATTTGAGCCGGGTGGCGCGACGATTGCGCCTCCCGCGGGAGTCCGGCAGATCGAATTCCGCGAGGCCCGGCGTCCGGGAATCGAGGTTGCGTGGGAAACTGAGGGCGCGCGGGTGACGCTCGAGCAAAAGAATTACAGCGTGCTGGTGCGGCTCGCGTTTCCTCCGCTCGATGCAGGCGGCGCAGCCGCGGCGTATCGCATCGAATTCAGTGTGAAGGAGGCGCCGTGAGAAGCGCGGTGCGGGCGGGGATTCTGAGGCGGCCGCTCCCGGTGCGCGGCCTGCTCCTTCTCGCAGCGCTGGCTGCCTGGAGGCTGCCCGCGACGGCCCAGCAGGACAGCCCGCTGACTCCAGCTCCGCCGCACCAGGTGCACGTGATTCCGCGGGAGGCGCCCGCCGCGGTCGCGCCGATTCCGCAGGAGAAAATCATCGCGGGTTTCACGGCGCATTCGGATGAGTATCTGCGCGCCCACACTTTGTATGGATTCAAGCGCTCTGTACGCGTCCAGATGTTCAGCCCCGAGGGCGAAAAGGGCGGCGAGGTGACTCAGAACAGCGAAGTTTTCCTGGCGGAAAACGGGAAGCGGTACGAGCGCTCCGCGCAGCAAGACAGCCAGCGCTTCCTGGACACGAAATCGGGCTCGGTGGACGTGCAGAAATCGGCGCAGGTTCCGCTGTTCCCCCTCACTTCGAGCCAGCTTCAGTATTACGACCTGACGTATAAGGGGTCGCAGCCGCTCGACGAGCTGACTACATACATCTTTCAGGTGACGCCGAAAAAGCTGCTGCCGAACTACCGGCTATTCAACGGAATCGTCTATGTGGATGATCAGGATCTGGCCATCGTGAAACTATACGGGACCTGGAATTCGCTCGCGGATGATGCCGATGACCCGGCGGCGCGGCGGGTTCCGTTTTCGGTGTACGAGATGTATTACGAGAACGTCGGGGGCAAATACTGGTTTCCGACCTATATCCGCTCGGATGTTTACGTGCACACTAAAGAGGGAGAAACGCAGTATCGGCTGACCGTGCGAATGACCGATTTCAAAGTGGCGGCGCCGGTCGCCGTTCCCGCCGGCACCTCGACAGCCTCCGGGCCAGCAGTTCCCTCCACGCCGCCAGCAAATCAGCAGAAGCCCGAAGCAAACGGCCCGACAAAGCCACGCGGCTGACGTACAGCCAGCGGCGCAAGAGAGAAATCGAACACAGCGAAGGGGCTTACAGCCATAATCCAGGTCGCAGCTTGCTCGATGGAGGTGCGGGGATGGGCGCGAGCGAATCCATTGCGCAGTTGGACGCGACATTCGGGATTGCGGGGATTGCCCGCGTGGTGGCAGGCAATGGCGGGCTGCCGAAGGTGGTGGTGACGGGGGCGGCAGCCGCGGGAGAGATGTATCTGCTGGGCGGGGAAATCACGTCGTGGAAGCCGCGCGGCCGTGAGCAGGCTCTGTTTGTGAGCGCGGCGTCGAAATGGGAAGACGGGAAAACGATTCGTGGCGGCGTGCCCGTTTGTTTTCCGTGGTTCGGGAACAAAGCGGACGATCCGAAAGGGCCGGCGCATGGATTCGTGCGCGCAAAGGCGTGGGGGCTCGATTCGATCGCGCAAAAGGGAGGGGCGGTGACGGTGAGCATGTCCACGGCGAGCGACGAAGGAACAAGGAAGCTGTGGCCGGCGGAGTTCCGGCTCGTTCTCCGGGCGACGTTTGGCGCGGAGTTGATCATGGAACTCGAAATGATGAATACAGGCAGCGCGCCGCTGCGCTTTGAGGAGGCGCTGCACACCTATTTCCGCGTGGGAGATGTGACGAAAGCGCGCGTGCGGGGGCTGGATGGGATTCACTACCTGGACAAAACGGACGCGTTCCGGGAGAAAACGCAGCAGGGAGATGTGGTGATCGCGAAAGAGACGGACAACGTGTATCTGGACACGGAGCACGCAGTGGAGATCGAGGATGCTGCGATGCGGCGGCGGATTCGCGTGAGCAAGGAGAATTCACTGGCCACGGTGGTGTGGAATCCGTGGATCGAGAAGGCGAAGGCCATGTCCGATATGGGCGATGAGGAGTGGAAGGAATTTGTGTGCGTCGAGACGTGTAATGTGGGGAAGCACGGAGTGACGCTGGCGCCAGCAGCCAACCATACTTTGAAGACAATTATTTCGATAGCTTCGGCTTAAATCGTGAAGATGTAGAGGGCGCAGCGCCTTCTAACTCAGAAGAACAATCGAGCGGCTAGCGCGCTCTAGAACGGACTTATGGTTTTGCTGGAAACTTCCCCCGGCCACCATATTTTCCCGCACAGCGAAATCTCTTCTGGCCTTCGTTCTCGGGAAGGTGGCGTATCGCATTCCAGTATTCCTTGCAAACATCTTCATCGATTTCAACGGTGCCCGGATATAGACGGTCTCCACCGTTCGCCTTGCAGCCGGAGATCCAGTAATGCTCGAATGTCTTTGAGTCGAAATAGTTTGCCTTGAAGCCGCTTCCTTTCAGGGGAAGTAAGAGCCGACCCTCGTAGTAAATGGACTTGCCGGACTTGGAGAATGACACACGCCCGATTCGAGCTGGCCCGCTGATGCCCTCGCCTTTACGTTCGATGCACATGATGCGGGTCTTCATGGCGGCCACTGGAAAAAGACTTTATCATGGCTGCCCGGACGGATTACGCCCAGTAGGTGCGGTCGAGGGTGCGGTACTGGATGGCTTCGCTGAGGTGTTTCGGCTCGATATCGGGGGCGCCGGAAAGGTCGGCGATGGTGCGAGCGACTTTGAGGATGCGGTCGTGGGCGCGGGCGGAGAGACCGAGACGAGCCATAGCGGATTCGAGCAGCTTTTCCGACTCGGGAGAAATGGCGGCGTACTTGCGGATGAGTTTGGGCGGCATCTGAGCGTTGGCATAGAGATGTTTCTCACCGACAAAGCGAGCGGCCTGGCGGCTGCGAGCTGCGACTACACGCGCACGGACTTCCGAGGAACTTTCGCCCTGCGAGCCCTCGCGCAGTTCGCGGTACTTCACGGCGGGGACTTCGATATGGATATCGATGCGATCGAGCAGCGGACCGGAGACTTTCGAAACATAACGCTGGATCTGTGGCGGCGTGCAATGGCACTCGCGGGCGCTATCGCCAAAATAGCCGCAGGGACAGGGGTTCATGGCGGCGGCGAGCATGAAGCGCGCAGGAAACGAGACGGAAATGGCGGCGCGGGCGATATTGACGATTCCGTCCTCAAGGGGCTGGCGCATGACTTCGAGCACGTTGCGCTGGAACTCGGGCAGCTCGTCGAGGAACAGCACGCCGTTATGGCCGAGAGAAACCTCGCCGGGACGCGGGACCGCGCCGCCGCCGATGAGTCCGGCATCGCTGATGGTGTGGTGCGGGGAACGGAAGGGGCGAGTGGCGGTGAGGCCGCGTCCTTCCTCGAGCACTCCGGCGACGCTATGAATGCGCGTAGTCTCAATGGCTTCTTCCAGGGTCATAGGCGGAAGGATGGTTGGGATGCGCTTAGCGAGCATGGTTTTTCCGGCCCCGGGCGGGCCAATCATGAGGATGTTGTGGCCGCCGGCGCAGGCGACTTCGAGGGCGCGTTTGGCAGCCTGCTGGCCGCGGACGTCGCGGAGATCCACGGAGTAGGCGCCAGCCTCGGCGAGCATGGCGCGGCTATCCACACGGATGGGCTGGGCCATTTCGGGGGCGTTGACGAGGTCCACAGTCTGCGGGAGAGAGCGCACGGCGAAGACTTCGATGCCTTCGACGAGCGCGGCTTCTTTTGCGTTGGCCTCCGGGACGATGAGGCGTTTGTGTCCGCGGTCGCGCGTAGTGATGGCCGCGGAGAGCGCGCCGCGCACCGGGCGGACACCGCCGTCGAGCGAGAGCTCGCCCAGAAAGACAGTGTCGGTGATCTGCTTGCCGAAAAACTGGTTGGTGCAGCCCAAGATTCCCAGCGCCATGGGG